>NZ_JBFULQ010000379.1:0-5657 GCF_054049815.1 Mesorhizobium sp. P5_C1
TTCGATGCCCTCGCGCTCGACGAAGGCCTGGACACCACGCATGGCGGCGTCAAGCTCACGATAAACTTTCAACGCATGCTCGCGCCCCGACTTTTGCGCCAGCCATTCGACGGACCGCTTCAGCGTGCGGCCAACAAAGCCGGCGTTGCGGCGTGCAGCGCCCTCGCCGATCCTCTGCGCATCGACAACAGCAACGTCACAACCCGCGCGCGCCAGATAAATCGCTGCCACCAGGCCCGTGATGCCGCCGCCAACGATGACGACATCAGCCCTACCGCCAAGGCCGGCCGGTTCGGTGTTTTCGTCGGCAGAAGGCAGCGGCGCCGCCGACCACCAATAGGGTTCCTCGCGATAATCGTCGGCGAACAATCCGGTTTGCAACGCACCAGTCTTCCCTGTGTCTTGCGACATGATGTGCAGCATTACGTTACCTATTCCTGTTGACGTTGTAGGCGATAGCCATCAGGCAACTTGTCAGTACGATCATCACCGTGGCGGCGGCGAGGATCGTTGGATCGAGCTGTTCACGCAGTCCCGTGAACATTTGCTTTGGCAGGGTGCGCTGCTGAGGTCCGGCAATAAAAAGGACCATCACCACTTCGTCGAACGACGAGGCGAAAGCGAAGACCGCGCCCGCCGCCACGCCTGGGGCGATAATTGGAAGCATCACCGTTCGAAATGCCGTCACGCGGCCGGCGCCGAGACCTGCCGCCGCCCGCATCAGGTTGAAATCGAAGCGCGTTAGTGTCGCCGTGACGGTGATGACAACGAAGGGTGATGCCAGAATGGTGTGGGCGATAACGACGCCGGCGTAGGAATAGTTGAGGCCGAGCGGCGAAAAGAAAATGAACAGTCCAAGGCCCAGCACGACGACGGGAACGATCATGGGCGAGATGGCAAGCGCCATCACCGCGGTCCGGAAAGGGAACCGTGGATTTACCAGCCCGATTGCCGCGAGCGTGCCCAGGGTCGTGGCGACCACGGTGGTCGAACTCGCAATCACCAGACTGTTGACCATCGCCCCGGTCCACAAAGGCGAGGAAAACAGCTCCGTGAACCAGCGAAGAGACAAGGCACGGAATGGGTAGGTAAACCAGGGATCGGCGTTGAGCGAGATTGGGAGAGCGACCGCCAGCGGCAGCATCAGCAGCAGAAGAACGATCCCGACAAACGCATGGAGCGGTATCCGGATGTAAGTCGGAAACTCTGAATAGGTGCGGCGGGCCATGTTCTATATCCGATCCGACGAGTGACGCGCGACATGTCGCGCGAGGGGGAGTGCCACGATGCCAGCCCCAAAAATCAGTACGGTGCTGAGCGCCGAGGCGAGCCCCCAATTCAGATCCTCATTGGTAAACCTGGCAATGAAGAAGCTCACCATCTGATCGGACGGCCCACCCACCAGTGCGGGCGTCAAATAGAAACCAAGGCACAAAACGAAGGTGAGAAGGCCGCCGGCGGCGGCGCCTGGAATCGCCTGCGGCAGAAAGATCGTTGCATGGGCCCGGAGTGGGCCTGCACCAAGGCTGCGGGCTGCCTTGACCTGGTTCGCCGGGATCGCCCGCATAACGCTGATCATAGGCAGGACCGTGAACGGCAACTGTATCTGGATCATCGCGACGATCGTCGCCATGCGCGTGTAAAGCAGGGGCAGTGGCTCGGATATCAGTCCCGTTCCGGCCAGCGCATTGTTGAGGACGCCGTTGGTCTGAAGGAACACTATCCACGACATGGTGCGCACGAGGAGTGAGGTCCAGAACGGCAGGAGAATGAAGAACAAGAGGAGCGCGGCTGTGCGCCCACTGGAATTGGCWATGACATACGCGACAGGATATCCGATCAAGATCGTGAGCCCCGTCACGACAAGGCTGATCAGGATCGTCCTGAGATAGATCGACCGGAAATCATAACTCGCCTCCTGAGACAATTGACCATCGGCTTCGATCTTTACAGTAAAGCCTGTCGCCCAGCGCATATAAAAGGCGCTGTAGCGACCGTTGTAGTGCTTGATGATGCTCCAGACACCGTTCTGTCCCCAGGCCGGGTCTGCTTTGATCAGTTGGGCCTTCCAGGCCTTAGGGTCGGCGCGGTCGAAATCCTCGGAGATGGCCCGCACGGCACCGAGGATGACGTTCGCCCCGCCCGACAATTCGTAGCCCACCCGACGGCCTAGCGGGCGTACTGATCCGGCGTGGCTTGCGGCCTCGAATTCCTGTCCAAGGGTCATGTAGACGGCGGTGCCCGGCACATCATCACCGTCCCAGGCCTGAAGCGCCTTCGTTGTCCGCGGCAGTGCTCTGGCGATGTCCGCGTCCGATACCGCCGTATGAACGATCGAACCTATCGGGATCACCAGGAACAGAAGCAGAAAAATCAGGAGCGGCGCCGCCGGAAGAGCAGTCCGAACTGCCCTCCGGTGGTTGTCGCTCCTGATAGACGAGCGAACGACGACACGCGCCGTCGGTGCCGAGGCCTTTGCCCCGTGGGCATCATTCCGCGTCATTACCAGGCCCACGTCACCGTACGGTAGTGTCATCCGCGAACTCCCACCACTTGGTTTACTGGGAAATCCAGCTGGAGAAGCGGGCGTTCAGCGCGTCACCGTTTTTGGCCCAAAATGCGCCATCCTGGGCCAGGGCGCCCTCACTGTTTTGCGGGGCAGACGGCAAGTTCGGCAGCACGTCCTTTGCGACCAGATCGCTGGCGGCCTTTACGGTTGGGCCGTATGCAATGTAGTTGCTCAAGGTGGCGTTGACGTCTGGCTTGACGCTGAAGGCCACGAACTCCTTGGCAGCTGCAAGGTTCTTCGACCCGGACGGGATGACCCACATGTCAAAGCCGCGGATCTGGTTGGTCCAGGCGATCCCAAGGTCGGCATTTTCCTTGGTGTTGGCGTCAGCAATACGGCCGTTCCAGGCCAGCGCCATCTTCACCTCGCCGGATTTGAGCAGCTGCGGCGGTTGCGCGCCGGCTTCCCACCAGACTATGTCCTTCTTGATCGTGTCGAGCTTCTTGAAGGCTCTATCGACGCCAGCGGGAGTTGCGAGCGTGGCATAGACGTCCGACACCGCCACACCGTCCGCGAGCAGGGCGAGTTCGAGCGTGTCCACCGGGCTCTTGCGGAAGCCGCGTTTGCCGGGGAAGGTTTTGGTGTCGAAAATGTCGGTCAATTTGGTAGGAGCCTTCGGGAACGCCTGTTTCTGAAATGCCAGGATCGTGGCGTAGACGCTCGTTCCCACCGCGCATTCGGTAAGGGCGCCATCGACGAGGCCCGCGGACTTGAACGCCGCGTCAGCACCAATCTTCTCAAGCAATCCCTGGTCGCAGGCGGTCGCGCCCGTCTGCGGATCGACGTCGATGACGTCCCAGGCGAGATTGCCGCTGTCGACCATGGCACGCAGCTTGGCCAGTTCGCCGCTCCAGGTGTCTTGAGTCACGGTTATGTTCTTTGATTTCGCAAATGGATCGAGGAATGCCTTTGTCTGTGCCTCCTGCAGGGCCCCACCCCAGGAAACGACGGTCAGACCGTCTGCCAGGGCTGGAAAACTCACCGCAGTCAGGACAAGTCCGACAAGGACCGATTGTTTGAATGAGCGTGCTCGTAGCATGTGATGTCCTCTCTGGATTTTCGGGTTATCTGCCGTCGAGCGCCCATGCATCGCGCGGCTCCCAGTCGAGAAGGACAGTCCTGCCCATCTCCATCTGGATTCCCAACGATGATGAACTCTTCGCAATCAACCGTTCCCCGCCCGGCAGTTCGACGTGGATCCGGAACTCGTCGCCGCAGTAGATGATGTCACTGACTTGCCCGCTAAGCGTTCCGGCCCGGTTCTGACCACTAATGCGGACGCTCTCCGGCCTGATGGCGATGGTCGCTTGTTGATCAACCTTCGTGTGAACGCTGCTGCGCGCCCAAATTTCCTGGCCGCCGGCGAGCCTTGCGCGCGCCAGGTCGCCTTCGATCGAGACGACTTTCGCATCAAGGCAGTTGTTGTCCCCAACGAACTCCGCGACAAAGCGGCTCGCGGGATGGCCGTAGATATCTTGCGCCGAACCGATTTGCTGAATGCGGCCGTCGTTGAAAATGGCGATCCTGTCGGACATCGTCAGCGCTTCGTGCTGATCGTGCGTCACGTAGACGACTGTCAGGTCAAGCCGATCGGCGATCCGACGGATTTCGAGCTGCAAGTCCTCGCGCAGTTTCTTGTCCAACGCGCCGAGCGGCTCATCCATCAGCACCAGGCTGGGTTCGAAGACAAGCGCCCGAGCAAGCGCGACCCTTTGTTGCTGGCCACCCGAAAGGGCCGCTGGCCTGCGCTGCGCAAGGTTCGAAAGTTGGACCATCGCCAGCGCTTCGCCGACGCGAGTGGCGATCTGCTCCCTGGAGGAGCCGCGCACCCGCAAGGAATAGCCAACATTCTCGGCGACTGTCATATGCGGGAAGAGGGCATAGTTCTGGAACACCATGCCTATGTTCCGCTTTTCCGGCGGCTTGTCCTGAATCGGCCGCCCGTCGAGCGTGATTTCACCCGCTGAGGGATGTTCGAACCCAGCGAGCATCATGAGCGTCGTCGTCTTGCCCGAGCCCGAAGGACCAAGAAGGGTCAGAAATTCGCCCTTCGCGATGTCAAGGTCGAGATCGCGCACGACGAAACTATGGCCGTCATAGGTTTTGGATATGCCGGTCATGCCGACATGCATCGGGGGCTGAACCATGACTGAAAGTGTCTATCCCATTTTCTCGATTAACGAGACGTGTTATTGAATATCGAGAATAGAAGCACTCGGGTTGGCCCGCGTCAATCCCCTGTGCACAATTTCTAACCGGCGGGGGCTTGTTGCATCCCCATTGGGGGTCGGAACAAGACTGTTCCCTGCCCGACGCTAAGGTCGAACGGAGCAAGAACTTCATCCGGCGTGGCGTAACCGAGCCGGAAGTAACGACGAGGACGAGGCCGGAGGCGCGGAACGCCTGGCTTTCGAATGATCGGCGGCGGATTTCGCCGCGCTTCAGTTTATGCAGCTTCGCCCTTGTTGAGCCCAGCTTGGCAGACATCAACGATCGGCTTTGACCGAAGCGCGTCTGTACTCAATGCGAAAAGGCGCGCGTCGACACCTAGCTGATCCGCAAGATAGTCGATCACAGCCGCGGGTGGCTGCTCGTTGCCCCACAAGAGCCGCCCCGTTTGTCGCTTCGTTCGACCTTAGCGGGTCTGCGGGAACGGTTCTTGTTCCGACCCAACAAGAACGCCGCCGTTGCTCGGGGCGCGCGAAAGCGGACGCCGCATTCATGTTAGGCGTAGTGGAATCGTACTTGCCTTGATGGCACCCCTGCCGGACTCCTCCCGCTTCCGCCGCGAAGCCGTAACGTCAGAAACCACCGCCGAATTCTTACCTTATGACTTCAATTGAAATCAGGACACAGCCGCGAAGGCCACAGAAACTCCCTGGAAGAATTGTGATCCAGACCGTCCCTGCCCAGCCGCTGTCCGGCATCCCGCAGAACCGGCCGTTACTCGAGCGCGGCATGCTCTTATGTGCCTCGCTTGTCGCGACGGCGACAAACAGCGCCGGCGGCAACAGCCGATCTCCGTCGCCAGCGGCGGGATGTCGGAGCCCAGTGACAGGCAGCTTGTCAACACCCGGAAGGCCGAGGC
>NZ_JBFULQ010000380.1:0-5637 GCF_054049815.1 Mesorhizobium sp. P5_C1
ATTCCAGGCTGATGGGACTTGACGAAGCCGGCACGCTGTCGGCGCTCCTGTGCCATCGACCTGCTGGAGCCCTATTTGCGGCTGGTAGGGGACCACATGAAATCATGGTTCAAGAACGATTCGGATTTCGATCCCATCCGCAGCCACCCGCGCTACAAGGATCTGCTGAAACTAATCAGCTAGCGACAGCGCCATATTTGCTGTGAGTGATTGGTGATCCCGACAGGAATCGAACCTGTGACCTACAGATTAGGAATCTGCCGCTCTATCCTACTGAGCTACGGGACCACGCGGCCAGACACATAGCCGCTTCGGATCGTTTCGCCAAGAGGCCGGCCGAACGCAATTCGGCCGGCCCCGTGGGCGACACGCATCAGGCGGCGAGTGCCGTCTCCGCCAGTTTCACCCAATAGCTCATGCCGTGCGGGATGACCTCGTCGTTGAAGTCGTAGGCCGGGTGGTGGAGGCCGGCGGTGTCGCCATTGCCGATGAAGATGAAGGCGCCGGGGCGGGCTTCCAGCATGTAGGAGAAATCCTCGCCGCCCATCACCGGCTGGATGCCGCGGTGCACATGGGCATCGCCGGCGACACCGGCCGCGATATCGCTGRCAAACACCGTCTCTTCCGCATGATTGAAGGTCACGGGGTAATTCGCCTGATAATCGACCTCGATCCTGGCGCCAAACGCGGTCGCCAGCCCGTCGCAGATGGCGCGGATGCGCTCTTCGGACTTTTTGGCGATTTCCTTGCGCAGGGTACGCACGGTACCGGCGATTTCGGCCGTCTCGGGAATGATGTTGTAGGCATCGCCGGCATGGAACTTGGTCACCGACACCACCACGGCCTCGACTGGATCGGTGCTGCGCGAGGCGATCGTCTGCAAGGCGCCGACCAGCTGGCTGGTGATGACGATCGGGTCGATGGTGCCGTGCGGCATTGCTGCATGGCCGCCCTTGCCGCGCACGGTGATGGTGAACTCGGCCGTCGCCGCCATGATCGGGCCCGGGCGGATGGCGAACTGCCCGACAGGCAGGCCGGGCATGTTGTGCATGCCGAACACCTTGGAGATGTCGAAACGATCCATCATGCCGTCCTTGACCATCTCGTTGCCGCCGCCGCCGCCTTCCTCGGCCGGCTGGAAGATCACCGCCACCGAGCCGGTGAAGTTGCGCGTCTCGGCGAGGTATTTCGCAGCACCCAAAAGCATCGCCGTATGGCCGTCATGGCCGCAGGCGTGCATCTTGCCGGGAATGGTCGAGGCGTAGGGCTTGCCGGAGATCTCGTTGAGCGGCAGCGCATCCATGTCCGCGCGCAGGCCGATGGTGGGGCCTTCGCCCTGGCGGCCGCGGATGATGCCAACCACGCCGGTCTTGCCGAGGCCGGTCACCACGTCGTCGCAACCGAAGGCCTTTAGCTTCTCGGTGACGAAGGCGGCGGTCTTGAAGACGTCGAAGTTCAGTTCCGGCGTCTGGTGCAGATGCTGGCGCCAGCCGGCAACTTCGTCCTGCATTTCGGCGGCACGGTTCAGGATTGGCATGATGGTTCCATCTCGCTGTTGGGACAGGCGGGTGTTGTCCGCTGCCTTGCAATTGTGATCGTCAGGCGCTTTGCCATGTTGGCGTCACATAGAGTAAATAGCACCGCAACGATGCAGTCCGGTTTTTGAGGGTCGGACTGCATCGTGCTGGCGATCGCGTAACGAAATCTTACGGAGCCAGGGGCGACTACGGCAAGAGGCGATTTCGGATTTGATCATGCGGCACAGGCATTTCCTCAAACTATTCTCGGCTGGCGCAATCGTGCTGTCGGTCCTGGCCGGGTCGGCGCAGGCCAATCCGGTCGTTGTGTTCGATCTCAACAACGGCCAGATCCTGCAGCATCAGGATGCGTTCAAGCGCTGGTATCCGGCGTCGCTGAGCAAGTTGATGACCGCTTATGTGACCTTCCGGGCGATCGCGGCTGGCGAGGTCCAGCTCGATTCGCCGATCAAGGTGACGAAACACTCGGCCTCCCAGCCGCCAAGCAAGATGGGCTTCAAGCCTGGCTCGGTGATGCGGCTCGACAACGCGCTGAAGATGATGCTGGTCAAGTCCGCCAATGACATCGCCATGGCCGTCGGCGAGAATATCGGCGGCTCGCAGGCAGCCTTCGCCGAACGGATGAACGCCGAGGCGACCCGGCTCGGGATGAACGGCACGCATTTCGTCAATCCGAACGGGCTCTATTCGCCGGACCAATATACGACGGCGCGCGACCTCGCCGTGCTGGTGATGGCCATCCGGCGTGAGTTTCCGCAATATGCGCCGTGGTTCTCGATCGAGGGGCTTGCGGTCGGCAAGAAGGCGATCCCGAACTACAATCTGCTGATCGGCCGGTATCCCGGCGCCGACGGCATGAAGACGGGCTTCGTCTGCCCCTCCGGCTTCAACATGATCGGCTCGGCGACCCGCAATGGGCGCACGCTCGTGGCGGTCGTGCTTGGCGAGAAGTCGGCAATCACCCGTGCCGAGGCCGCAGCGAAATTGCTCGACCAGGGTTTCGACACGCCGGCCGCCGGCTCGACCACCATCGCCACGCTGGCGCCCTATGGCGACACTATCTCGCCCAACGACATGCATGATGAGATCTGCAAGAAGAAGGCGCGGGCGGAGCAGTCCGAGGCACCGCCCGCCGCCGCTGCCGCCAAGGATGTGCCGAAATCGCCCTACCATGAAAAGCTCGACCATGTGCCGACGCTGGTTGCCGTCGGCCTCGGCGGTGCCACCGGTCCGGCGCCGAAGGCCATGCTCGACCAGGGCGGCCAAGAGTATGCCGACGTGCCGATCCCGAGCTGGCGTCCCGACCAGCCGGCGCCGGCCGGCACAGGCCCGGTCGTTGCCGGTCCCGCCGCGCAAGGCGACCAACCGGTCAAGGTCGCGAACTAGCCGGATGAGCGGCTTCCCGATCCCTGTTTCGGTGCTGACCGGTTTTCTCGGCGCCGGCAAGACGACACTGCTCAACCGGCTGTTGAAAGATCCGGCGCTGGCCGACACGGCGGTCATCATCAACGAATTCGGCGAAGTTGCGATCGACCATCTGCTGGTCGAGCAGGCGTCCGACGGCATCATCCAGCTGTCGGACGGCTGCCTGTGCTGCACGGTGCGCGGCGAACTGGTCGACACGCTGGCCGACCTGGTCGATCGGCTGCAGACCGGCCGCATCGCCCGTCTGGCCCGCGTCATCATCGAGACCACGGGGCTAGCCGATCCGGCGCCGGTGCTGCAGTCCATCATGGCGCATCCCGCGCTGGTCCAGGCCTTCCGGCTCGACGGCGTCATCACGCTGGTCGACGCGGTCAATGGCAATGCCACGCTCGACGCGCATGTCGAGGCGGTCAAGCAGGTGGCGGTTGCCGACCGCATCGTTCTCAGTAAGGCCGATCTGGTCACCGACCCGCATGAATTGGAAACGCTGCGGGTGCGCCTGCGGCAGATCAATCCGGGCGCCGATTTGCTTGACGTTGCCGACACGAAGACAGGCGTGGCGGCGCTGTTTGATTGCGGTCTCTACAATCCGGCGACCAAATCCGCCGATGTGCGGCGCTGGCTGGGCGAGGCGCATGATCATGATCATCATGACGGCCATGATCACGAGCATGACCACGGCCACGGCCACGATCAGCGCGTGCGTACTTATTCGCTGGTCCACGACGGCCCGGTGCCGTTTTCAGCGATCGAGATGTTTCTCGACCTGTTGCGCTCGGCACATGGCGAGCGTCTGCTGCGGATGAAGGGCGTCATCGAGCTCAGCGAAGACCCGTCGCGGCCGTTGGTGATCCATGGCGTGCAGAAAATCCTGCATCCGCCGGTGCAATTGCCGTCCTGGCCGGATGGCCAGCGCGGCACGCGGCTGGTGCTGATCACGCTCGATATGCCGGAAGACTATGTGCGTCGGCTGTTCGCCGCCTTCACCAACCGGCCGTCGATCGACACGCCCGACCGCGCGGCGCTGGAAAACAATCCGCTGGCGATCGCAGGGCGGTAAACTCTACGATTGCTGCTCGCCGCGCTCGACCAGAAAGCGATGACCGCCTGACACCGCCGCCGTTTCGACGAGATGGTGGCCGCTGTCGGAACAGAATGCCGGGATGTCGATGACGGCCAGCGGGTCGGTGGTTTCGAGCCAGAGCCGGCTGCCTGGCTGCATTCCGGCCAGCCGCTTCTTTGCTTTCAGCACAGGCAAAGGGCAGTTCAGCCCCTTGAGATCGTAGACGGTCGCAGGCTTGGAAACCTTGTTTTCAAGCATGTCGTTGTCCCAAAACCGCTACGCACCTTTGGGTGGCATGCATTGGCGAAAAACCTCAACCGCCGAACATGCCGAGCAGCTTGTTCTTCAGTCTGGTGACCCTGCTCTCGTCGGCGCTCGCCGCCTGTGTTTCAGCCTCAGGCGCGGCCTCCATGGGGGCTGAGATGGTGGCGGTGGCGACAGGCGCTTCCTTGGCGGCCTTGGCCGCCTCTTTCTGGGCTTTGGCCGCTTCCTTCTCGGCCAGAGCCTGCGCCTTGGCGGCTTCCTTGGCCTGCCTGGCTGCCTCTATGGCGGCAAGCCTCTGCTCCTCGGCCTTCTGCTTGGCGGCTTTTTCGGCGTCGAGTGCAGCCATCTTGCGGCCGGCCGGCGAATCGATGCGGCCCATGCGCGCCGTCTCGGTCACCGAGCCATCGGTGTTGAGCGACGGCGGATCGATCGGCACACGCTCGCCGCGCGCCCGGCGCTTGGACCAGTCGGAGACGATGCTGGCTTCCTTGACGCCGGCGATGGTCGGCTTCGGCGGCGGCGCGCTGGCCTTGAGCGCGCCGTTGAACGCGGCGTCATAGGTGCTCTGATAGGCGTTGTAGGCGCTCTTCAAGGAATCCGGTTGTGTGGTCGCCGGGCAGGTGCCGGTCGGATCAAATGTCTGGCCGTCGGCGGCGACCTGGTTGAAGACATAACGCTTCTCGCAGACGTCGACCTTCGGCGGCACCTTGGTGACCTCGAAATTGTCGTAGCCAACCTTCAGCATCTTCCAGAACTCATAGTTCGGGTCGTTGCGGTAGCGGGCCATGTTGGCCGCGGTCATGCGGAACGGAAAAGCCTGGATCTGGAATTCGGTCTGGCCACCCTGGAAGGCATCGCGGCCAAAGGCATAGATCTGCTCGATCTGCGCATCGGTCATCGAATAGCAGCCCGACGACGAGCAGGCGCCGTGCACCATCAGATTGGCGCCGGTGCGGCCATTGGCCCGGTCGTAGGCATTGGGAAAGCCGATGTTGAAGGACAGATGATAGTTCGAGCGCGGGTTCATCTGCGACGGGCGCACCGTGTAGAAGCCCTCCGGCGCCTGGCGGTCGCCTTCGGTGTATTTCGGCCCGAGCTTGCCCGACCATTTGCAGATGTCATAGCTCGCCACCATGTCGTAGCGGCCGTTGGTCTTGGCCTTCCAGATTTCGAGCTTGCCCTCTTCCTTGAAGATGCGGGCCATCACCGACGAGGTGCGCACCATGCCCTTGGCCCTCATGTCGGCGAGGATCTTGTCGGGCAGCGGCTTGTTGGCCTCCGGGGCAAAATCCTTCATCGACGAATCGTTGCAGCCGGCAACGCCGAGGGCAGCGATCAGGATTCCAG
>NZ_JBFULQ010000381.1:0-5636 GCF_054049815.1 Mesorhizobium sp. P5_C1
CATCGGTCGACAGTCCCTTCGCGCCCGGCCGCAGCGTCAGCGACGACCAGTAGGCGTCGTGCCTCGCCTTCCACAATTTCGTCCGCTCCTCGACGACACTGGTCCACAGAAACGGTCCGCCGCCATTCTCCTCGGCGATCATGCCGAAGGTCTCCGCCTGCTCGGCAACGCCGGCGTCACTGCCGTGGAATTCGACGAAAAGGCACGGGCTCTCGGGATAATCGAGCTTCGAATAGTTCTTCATCGCCCGCATCTGCAGTGCATTGACCAGTTCGATGCGCGCCACCGGAATGCCCATCTGGATCGTCGCGATGACCGCGTTGCAGGCCGCCTCGACACTCGGGAAGGGACAAACGCCGCCGGAGATCGCTTGCGGAATGCCTTGCAGCTTCAGTGTCAGCGATGTGATGATGCCAAGCGTGCCTTCCGATCCAACCAGCAATCGCGTCAAATCATAGCCGGCCGAGCTCTTTTTCGCACGCTTGCCGGTCGTCACCGTCTCGCCGTCGGCCATGACCGCGGTCAGCGACAGCACGTTCTCGCGCATCGTGCCGTAGCGCACCGCATTGGTGCCGGACGCCCTCGTCGCCGCCATGCCGCCGAGCGAGGCGTTGGCGCCCGGGTCGATCGGAAAGAACAGGCCGGTGTCGCGCAAATGCCGGTTCAAATCCTCGCGGGTGACGCCGGGTTCGACCGTGCAGTCGAGATCCTGCGGATTGACCGCCAGGATACGGTTCATCCGCGACGTGTCGACAGAGATGCCGCCGCCCGGCGCATTGGTGTGGCCTTCCAGCGATGAGCCGACGCCGAAGGCGATCACCGGCACCCTATACGCGGCGCAGGCGCGCACGATCTCCTGCACCTCGGCCGTCGTCTCCGGGAAGGCGACGCCATCCGGCGCCTGCGTCGGAATATAGGTGGTGGTGTGGGCGTGCTGGGAGCGGATGGCCTGCCCGGTCTGGAAGCGCTCGCCGAGCCGCTGCTTGAGGATGCCGAGCACCGCCGCGATGCCTTCCTCGTTGCGTTCGACCGGATTGAGGTCGCTCAGAGCCATGAATTCCTCCGCGAATGGACCAGCGCGCACCCTTGTTGTGCATCTATGGATGATGCGCTCGGCAATCCCAGGAAAGGCGTGGAGCGGCTTTCCATCGGATTTGCGTCAAACAAGGAGATAGAGCAGTTCGGCGTTTCCGTGAAACGATGAACCGATCTAGTCTCACCGGCAA
The DNA here is from genome assembly GCF_054049815.1 of Mesorhizobium sp. P5_C1. Lineage (NCBI taxonomy): Bacteria > Pseudomonadati > Pseudomonadota > Alphaproteobacteria > Hyphomicrobiales > Phyllobacteriaceae > Mesorhizobium > Mesorhizobium sp. P5_C1. The sequence continues at coordinate 1,227 of NZ_JBFULQ010000381.1, forward strand.
CAGTCTGTCCAGCACCAGAACAAGGAAGTTTCGATGCCTATTCCCGCCCCCTTCGTCTCCCAACCGATGGACATCGAGAAGGACTGGATCGACTACAACGGCCATCTCAACATGGCCTATTACAACGTGCTGTTCGACCGCTGCTCGGACGACGCCTTCGAGGCGATGGGCATGGGGCCGAATTACGCCAGGGACCGCCGCCTCACCATTTACACGGCGGAAGTCCATGTCTGCTACGTGCAGGAGCTGCATCTCGAGCACAAGGTCACCGTCACCTTCCAGCTGATCGACCATGACGACAAGCGGCTTCGGGTCTACCAGGAAATCCGCCACGTCGACGGCTGGCTGGCCGCCACATCGGAATCGCTTTCACTGCATGTCGACATGTCCGGGCCGAAGGTGGCACCCTTTCCCGCCGATGTGCTTGCCAAGGTCGAAGCCATGCGCGCCGCCCATTCGGCGCTGCCGATGCCGGAGCGCGCCGGCCGTTCGATCGGGATTCGTCGCAAGACCGCTTGAAGCGACTCGACGCCCACGTTAACCTTACCGAGGTTTTAACGGGAACAAGCCAATTGAGCCATTGAACGACTCAGCGGAGCGGTCGAGAACGGTCCGCATGGGTTGCGATACGGGCGGCGGGCGAAGCCGGTTCGAGGGACGTGCATGAAAACCGACATCAAGGTCGAAGTGGACAGGCTGGTAGCCGATCCGCGCATCACGGACTATGATTTCTGGCGCTCGCTCAAGAACGTCAACAACGAGATTTTCCACATCGCCAACAACAACGAGCCGATCCCGTTCGACATGATCCGCTGGCGCGCCATCCTGAAGCAGGCGCGCATGAAGCGYGGCCACGCATAAATCTTCAAACCGACATCCTCGCCCTCAAGACTGGCGTTTCACCGCTCCCAGCGGCGAGCGCGCCACCACCGGCGACGACTGGATGATCGCCGTGTTGGTCATCGCGTAGGGAATGATGCGGTCGATCACCCGTTCGAGCTCGGCCACGGAGCCGACATGCGCCAGCGCGATGAAACAGTCCTCACCGGTCACCCGGTCGCATTGCGCGATCTCCGGCAGCTCGCGGATGATCTCGGCCACCACAGCCAGTTGCCCCGGCACGGGACGGATGCGCAGCCATGCCGATAGCGGCAGGCCAAGTGCGGCAGGGTTGATCCTGACCGAATAGGCCTCGATGACGCCGCTCTCCTGCAGTCGCTTGATGCGCTCGGCGACACTCGGCGCCGACAGGCCGACCGAGCGTGCAAGCTCCGCCGTGCTGACGCGAGCGTCCTTTTCGAGCAGCAGCAGGATCTTCATATCCGCCGCATCGAGGTCGGCGCTTTCAGTTCGAAGGCGTTTCAAGGAAATCTCCTTGCTTCCAGGCGAAAGCTAGTCAGAAGGGGCAATCATCACCCATATAAATTGACAAAACTGCCTGCGATACTGATCCGATGGATGATCAAACGCAAGCTCTCGCGGCAAGCGCTGCCCGTGCTGGCCCCACCCTCGGCGGGCTGGCGACGAGACTGCCGCCGCATGTCTGGTTCGGCGTCAGCGCCGTCTTCCATTATCTCGGGCCGGCATTCGCCGTGCTGCTGTTCCCGCATGTCGGCGTGCTCGGCATGGCGTGGCTGCGGATAGCCACCGCAGCCCTGGTCTTCGCGCCACTGACCCGTCCATGGCGAACCTTCGCCCGCGCCGATCGCTCGACGCGGCTGCTGTTGCTGGCCTTCGGCGCCTGCCTGGCGGTGATGAACTGTTCGTTCTACCTCGCGCTCGACCGCCTGCCGATCTCGCTGGTGGCGGCAATCGAATTCGTCGGCACCATCGGCATCGCGCTGATCGGCCTCAGAAGCCCGCGCAATCTCGCAGCGCTTGCCATTGCCGTCACCGGCACATTGCTGCTCATCGACGTCAAATGGTCGAGCGATCCGCTTGGCCTGTTCTGGGCCTTCCTCAACGGCGCGCTGTTCGTCGGCTACATCGTGCTCGGCCACCGCGTCGCCCGCGCGGGCGCAGGCGACGGCATCGCGGGCCTCGGCGCGGCGATGGCCATTGCCTTCATCGTCGTGCTGCCGATCGGCCTCACCGACGCGTTGCCCGCTCTTTTCTCACCATTGCTGTTGCTCGCCGCCATCGGCGTCGGCATCTGCTCGTCGGTCATTCCCTACATCTGCGACCAGCTCGCCATGTCGCGGCTGCCGCGCGCCAGCTTTGCGCTGATGCTGTCGCTGCTGCCGGTTACCGCGACGCTGATCGGCGTCATCGTCTTGCGCCAGATTCCGAGCCTCATTGACTGCTTCGGCATCATTTTGGTCGTCGCTGGCGTTGCCTTGCATAAACCCGCAGGCGTCAGATAAGCTGAATAAAACAGTTTATTATCAAAGACTTAAATCAACAACTCTTGAGTTCCGCGATTCGCCAGACCGCGATAAAACGGCTCAAGATTGAACTATTTCCACTCCTGAGCCGTTGGTCCCCACGAAACGGCTTGGAGTTAGAAAGAAATGGACTGGAAACGGACCAGGGAACCGGCTGACGCCTGGCGCATGACAGACGATCTGCATGCAGAACACGGCAAGGGCGATCCGTTCGCCGCCGCCATTCGCGCCACACGCATGTCGATGATCATCACCGATCCCCGGCAACAGGACAATCCGATCGTCTTTGCAAATGACGCGTTCCTGCGCCTGACCGGCTATGAGCGCGACGAGGTCATGGGTAAGAACTGCCGTTTCCTGCAAGGACCCAAGACCGACAAGGCCGCCGTCGACAAGGTGCGCGCCGCGATCGAAGATCGAGCCGACATCGCCGTCGATCTTCTGAACTACCGCAAGGACGGTTCCAGCTTCTGGAATGCGCTCTACATCAGTCCGGTTTCCAACGACAAAGGCGAATTGCAGTTCTTTTTCGCCTCGCAACTGGACGTCTCGGACCGCAAGAGCTCGGAGCATCGCGTAAAAGCGGACAAGGACCGCTTCGAGAAGGCAGTACAGGAACGCACCAGCGAGCTTGAAGCCGCACTCGAGGCGCAGACAACCCTTCTCCACGAGGTCGACCATCGGGTGAAGAACAACCTGCAGATGATCTCCTCACTGATCATCATGCAGAGCCGGACCATGAAGGACGAATCGACCAAGCAGTCGCTGTCTACCATGCTGGCGCGCATCGAGGCGCTGAGCACCGTCCACCGCCGGCTCTACCAGTCGAAGGACGTTAGCCGGTTCGACGTCTCGGATTTCGCCAGGGATCTCGTATCCGACCTGCTGACGGCTTCGGGACGTTCGGAGATCAAGTCGACCCTCGACCTCGAACCCATCGTCATTTCGGCTGAAAAGGCAACGCCCGTCGCCCTGATGGTCAATGAGCTTGTCACCAACGCGCTAAAACATGCTTTCAAGGAAAAGCCGGACGGCACGAGGGCGGGACGCATCGGCATCAAGATGAGCCAGCCTGACGGCCACTTCAACATCGAGGTGTCCGATGATGGGGTCGGCATGGCTGATGCCAGCGGCGACGCGTCTTTCGGCATGCGGCTGATCAAGTCGCTGGCCCGTCAGCTGCGCGCCGACATCGAATGGCGCGACGCCGGCCCCGGCACCAAAGTTATCATCTCGATGCCGAACGAACCGCAGCAAAAAGGGAATGTGTCATGATTGAACCGCTCAAGGTCCTGATCGTCGAAGACGAAGCGCTGCTGGCAATGGAACTGGAAGGCCTTGTCGAGGACGCCGGCCACAGCGTTGTTGGCTGGGCGACCTCCCTGACCGAAGCAAGGACCATGGTGGATACAACGGCCGCCGACATCGCCTTTGTCGACATTCATCTGACCGACGGGCCGACCGGCGTCGAAGTGGCCGAATATATCGGCCAGAAGAAGAACGCCATGGTGGTGTTCATGACCGCCAACCCGAAACGTATTCCCGATCATTTCGCAGGCGCGATCGGCGTGATTGCCAAACCTTACACGATGAACGGGCTGACCTCCGCGTTACGCTATCTGCAGGAAGGCGTGCGCCGTCCGCCGCCCGTTTCGGTGCTGCCGTCCGGCTTCACGCTGTCGCCGGCCTTCGAAACCGTCTGGGCGTCCTCAGGTGCCTGACTCCAAAAGCTGGAGCACGGGAAAGCGCGTAGCGCTTTCCCTAAGGCAAATCCGAGCGGCGCGGCGTTACCGCGATGAAAAGCTCTACGCCAGCTTCTCCTTGAGGAAAGCGATCGTGCGCCCCCAGGCGAGGTCGGCCGCCTTCTTGTCGTAGCGCGCCGCCTCGATCGGCTCCTTGGGCATGGCGAGCAGGCCGGCCAGGATCAGGATGGCGAAGATCGCGGTCGACGACCAGATTTCGGCGATCGAAATGGCGATGAAGGCGAGATGGCTCTCGATCAGCCACGGTATGGCGTCCTGCGTGA
>NZ_JBFULQ010000382.1:0-5619 GCF_054049815.1 Mesorhizobium sp. P5_C1
GGCCGGTTTCAGACCGCCTTCTGGGGATATCAATCGCAGCCAGTGGCCTGGCGTCAGAAAAGCAGGTCCGAAAGCCAGGGACGCTATCTTGCCTTGCGTGATGCCAACGCTTTATGCATGCCTCGGACATCAATGTTCCGCGTTGGGAAGCAAGATGCCGGGGCGCCAGTCGGACGAAGAGGATCGCATGGAAGGCGCGGATCGCTATGTCTTCTCGGACCAGGTCGGCTACTTGCTCCGGCGCGCCTATCAGCGCCATCTCGCCATCTTCCAGGCGAATGCCGGCGACCCGCAACTAACAGCAGTTCAATTCTCAACACTCTGCGCGCTGAAGGACAGCGGACCCCAGTCGCAGAGCGAACTCGTCAAGGCAACAAGTGTCGACCAGGGCACGATCCGCGGAATCATCGACAGGTTGAAGTATCGCGGCCTGATCGCATTTTCGAAGGATACCTCGGATGCTCGCAAGGTGATCGTATCCATCACCGCGGCCGGCCTGCAATTGCTGGAGCGCACGGTGCCGCATGCGCTGGAGATCACCGAGCTGACCATGAAGCACCTCAACCCGGCCGAGCGCATGGCGCTTCTCCACACGCTACGTCTATTGGGAGAGGACATCGACACGAACGAGTGAAGCATACCGATCTTCCGGCATTGCGAGTTCTGCGGAGGCTGGAGTGGATACTTTGATTGCGCTCCGCGTGAATGGGCTGGATGTTGACCTCTCCCTCCCGTCAACAACGCCCCTTCTTCACGTGCTACGCAATGACCTCGGCCTGAACGGTCCGAAGTATGGCTGCGGCCTGGCCGAATGCGGAGCCTGCGCCGTCCTCGTCGGTGATACCGCGGTCCGGTCGTGCGCGGTTCCCATCGGCGCGATCGTCGGTCGACCGGTCACCACGCTGGAGGGGCTCGGAACCTCGGATCATCACCATCTCGTGCAGGCCGCGTTCATTGCCAACAATGCCGCCCAATGTGGCTACTGCCTGAACGGCATGATCATTGCCACTGTCGCGCTGCTCAGGCGCGATGCGCGGCCAGACGAGACGGCGATCCGCGCCGCGCAGCGCCATCATTTGTGCCGCTGCGGCACCCATCTGGAAATCCTCGCCGCCGTGCGCGCGGCAGCCGGCGCCACCACGCAAATATCCGGTGACGTCGCTTTGGAGCAAATCTGATGAGCGGCCCGCGCGACCGGCCAGCCACCGCCTATCTGCACGACAGCGAGGCACTCTTGGTTCTGCGGCCGAGCCCCTCTGCCGGCAAGGATGGCGAACTCTTCCTTGCGCTTGGCGCGGACGGCTCCGTGACCGCCTTCAACGGCCACGTCGATCTCGGCACCGGCATTCGCACGGCCTTAGCCCAGATCGTCGCCGAGGAACTGGACGTTCCCTTCGAGCGCGTAGGCATGGTTCTCGGCTCGACTTCGGCCGCTCCGGATCAGGGCGCGACCATCGCCAGCGAGACCATCCAGGTCACGGCCATGCCGCTGCGCGCCGCAGCCGCGACCGCCCGCGCACATTTGCTCAAGCTGGCCGCCGCGCGGCTCGGCATGTCGGTGCCGGAGCTGATCGTCGAGGACGGCGTGATCCGACCGGCGGATACGGAAGAGAATCTTTTCGTCTCCTTTGGCGATCTCATCGCCGGCGCCAACACGCGCCTTGCGATCGATCCGCACGCGCCCCTGAAGCCAGCTGCGCAGTACCGTATCGTGGGCCGGCCGCAGGCACGCGCCGACATTCCGGCCAAGGCTACCGCGGCTTTCATCTACGTCCATGACGTGCGCCTGCCAGGCATGCTGCATGGCCGCGTCGTCCTGCCGCCCTATGCTGGCTTCGATTCAGGGGGGCATGTCGGCGCGAGCCTGATCGCCGTCGACGAGGCATCGGTGGCCCACGTGCCGGGGCTGGTGACGGTCGTGATCATCGGCGATTTCGTCGGCGTCGTGGCGATGCGCGAAGAGCACGCCATCGAGGCGATGCAGCGACTCAAGGTGCAATGGCGCGCCGCACCCGTCGTCCCCGACCTCAATGCTCCGGAGGCGGCACTTCGTAACAATCGCTCGACCGTCCGCAAGCTCGCCGACCACGGCGATGTCGAACGCGTGCTCGGCGCGACGGCGACGCCTATGGAACGGACCTATGTATGGCCCTACCAGATGCACGGCTCGATCGGACCCTCCTGCGCGGTTGCCGACTGGCGCGACGACGGCCTGACCGTCTGGTCGGGCACGCAGAACCCATTTCCGATGCGCGCTGACCTGGCAAAACTTCTCGACATGCCGGAAGAGCGGATCGTTGTGGAACGGCTGGAAGCTGCCGGATGCTACGGACGCAACTGCGCCGACGACGTAACTGCTGACGCTGCCCTGTTGTCCCGGGCCGTCGGCCAGCCAGTACGCGTCCAGCTTACCCGGGAGCAGGAACACGCGTGGGAGCCAAAGGGTGCCGCGCAGGTCATCGACGTCCGCGGTGGCTTGGACGAGGAGGGTGGTCCGGCGGCCTATGACTTTGAAACGCGTTACCCGTCCAATCTGGCGCCGACCCTGCCGCTGATCCTGACCGGAAAGGTTTCGCCGGTCGCGGAGGTCGCCCTGATGGGCGATCGCACAGCGGTGCCTCCCTACGCGTTCGGAAACCTGCGGGTTACCGTCCATGATATGCCGACGCTGGCTCGCACCTCGTGGTTTCGTGGCGTTTCGGCGCTGCCAAACAGCTTTGCGCACGAATCCTTTATCGACGAGTTGGCTACAGCGGCCAAGGTCGATCCGGTCGAATATCGGCTGCGTTATCTGACGGATCCGCGGGCGACCGACCTGGTACGAGCCGTAGCCGAGCGTGCCGGATGGAAGCCGCATACCCAACCGGGCACGCATGGCCGCGAGGGCGATATTCTATATGGGCGCGGCTTTGCCTACGCCGTCTATGTCCATGGTCCTTTCCCGGGCAAGGCGGCCGCGTGGGCGGCGTGGGTCGCCAACGTGGCGGTGAACAAGGTGACGGGCGAGATCGCGGTGACCAAAGTCATCTGCGGCCAGGATACCGGCGCGGTAATCAACCCTGACGGCGTTCGCCACCAGATTCATGGCAACGTCATCCAGTCGACCAGCCGGGCTCTCAAGGAAGAGGTCAATTTCTCATCCACCGCTGTCGCCGCCCTTGAGTGGGGCGCCTATCCGATCATCGGCTTTCCCGAGGTGCCGGACATCGACGTGCTGATGATTCCACGCCCCGACGAGCCGCCGCTGGGCGCCGGCGAGTCCGCCTCGGTGCCAAGTGCGGCCGCCATTGCCAACGCGGTGTTCGACGCCACCGGCGTGCGCTTTCGCGAACTGCCGTTGACGCCGGAACGTGTGCGCGCTGCTTTGAATCCGCTGCCTACTCCGCTGGTATCGAACGAGAATAGGCGATCCAGGCGGTCGCGCCTGAGATTCTCATGGCCGCTCGCCGGCGCCTTTTCCGGCGCCGTGGCTCTCGGCGCGGGGATTTTCCCTTTCAACGCCGCAATCGCACCCGTGGCGCGCCCGCTGCCTGACGTCTTTTCGCCTGCCACGATCGAGCGTGGCCGACTCGCGGCTGCGGTCGGCGCCTGCAACGTCTGCCATGTCGGCGCCGACGGCACGCCATTTGCTGGGGGCAGGGCGCTCGAAACCCCCTTCGGTACTGTCTATGCCACCAACATCACGCCGGATGAAGCGGCCGGCATCGGCGCCTGGTCCTATCCGGCATTCGCTAGGGCGATGCGCCAGGGTGTTGCGCGCGATGGACATCATCTCTATCCGGCGCATCCCTACACATCCTTTGCCAAGGCAAGCGAAGCGGATCTCCAGGCGCTCTATGCCTATCTCATGGCTCAGCCAGCCGTGACGGCAAAAGCACCGGAAACGCAGTTGCGGTTTCCCTTCGGCATGCGGCCACTGATGGCCGGGTGGAACGCGCTTTTCCTATCATCATCGCCGGCACCGTCTGATCCGATCCGAAGTGCGGCCTGGAACCGGGGGGCGGAACTGGTGGAAGGCCTTGGCCATTGCAGCGCCTGTCATTCGCCGCGCAATGCCATCGGCGGAGAGGTCAAGGGGTCGATGCATCTTGTCGGCGGGTTCGCTGACGGCTGGCACGCACATGCGCTGACGGCAAAATCCTTCGCTCCGATCGCGTGGAGCGAACAGGCATTTTATGACTATCTGCGTACCGGCCATTCCGCCCAGCATGGCGTGGCGGCGGGACCAATGGCCCACGTGGTAGACTCGCTGGCACCGCTTCCCGACGCGGACATCAGGGCGATAGCGGTCTATCTCGCCAGTTTCAACGTCGGTGGCGAAACGTCTCCGGCCGGTTCGTCGGCAGGGAGTTCAATCGCCGCTGCAGATCTAGCCGCGCCCGCTGCGGCAGCCGCATTTCCTCGCGGTGCGCGCATGTTCGCCGGTGCTTGTGAGACCTGTCATTTGGAAGCGTCGTCCATCGCGTCGCTGGCCCTCAACACCAATCTTCATGCCGAAGCGCCGGACAATCTGCTCCACGCCATCCTGGAGGGGGTGGCCGCGCCGGCAATGTCGCCCCTGCGACGCGATGTCGACGACTTTGGGGTGTTGGCGATGCCGGCCTTCGACAAGGCGCTGGACGATCGCGACCTGGTCGACCTGACCGGCTATCTCCGGGCGCGTTTCGCCCCCGGGAAGCCAGCCTGGGACGCCATCCAGGATTCGCTTGCCGCCGTCCGTGTAAACCACCATTGATCCAAAGCTGGAACCCGCAAATGCTCCTCAACACCAACGTACCCGCCGAAAACGCCTGAAATACATGGTCGGAACGACCGGGCGAGATGGTGTTTCTGCCGCTTGGGATGCGCGTCACGCCTGTGCTTTTTTCCACCTTTGCCCGCAAGCCAACGGCGGTCCGGCCGCCGACCGAGATCCGTTGCGCTGTGGTGCTTGAGACGGCGTCGTTGCCATTGTATTTCCGTGGATATATCGGAAGAGAGACGACATGAAACAAGCGACCAGCCAGCGCGTGCGACACTGGATCCCGGAGATCCGCCTGGTCTTGCCAGACGGCGTGTTTGGCGGCTTCTATGAGAGGCTATCCGAGGGCTAAACTGGTGAGGCGGAGGTGTCGGTGCTGATCCCGACGGGATCGAACCTGTGATCTAACGACTCGGAGTCCGCCAGACAAATTCATTCCCCCTTATTGTCCTTGGGTTCGCCAGACCATACGAGAACATACGAAGGATATGGCTTGGCGAACCACCCGCTAACCGATTGATTTTGTTGAATAGGCGACGTCCCTCCGGGCCCACCAAAATTCTTAGATTTTAGCGGGTTAACCCGAATTCGCCGCAAAAGTGGGCCTATCTAGAGCTGGTTGTTAGTTATTCGTAYATCTGATCGTTTCCCGGAAGCGGTGCAGCGTAAGGGCAAACGCTCATCCTCATCCGGGAGCTAAATTCTCCTGCTTGTTAACACCAGCAACACGTAGTGCAGATGCTCTTACTCTGAAAGATCTCCGAGTGATGAGTGCGGTGATCGGCTGCAACGACGTGCGAATAGGCGGGTTTTTGACTGGACACAGATCTCCATTTCTGGCGGACGGCAGCTTTGCGCCTTATGGCAGTCGTTCATAC
>NZ_JBFULQ010000383.1:0-5614 GCF_054049815.1 Mesorhizobium sp. P5_C1
AGCCTGAAACCGTTGATATCGAGGCCGATTCGGAGCTTTCCGCTCCGCGCTCGCCTCTTGCTCGGAGGAAATCGTCATGGGTGTCGAAAGCCTGCTCGTCTTCATCATCATTGGTGCCATCGCCGGTTGGCTCGCCGGTCTCATCGTGTCCGGCTTCGGCTTCGGCCTGATCGGCAACATCATCGTCGGCATTGTCGGCGCGTTCATCGCCGGCTGGCTGTTCCCGCGGATCGGCTTCTCCATCGGCGGCGGCGTTCTCGCGGCAATCATCCACGCCACGATCGGCGCCATCATCCTTTTGGTGCTGGTCAAGGTCCTGAAACGAGCTTGACGCTCGACAACCGAAAGAGCGCGCCATGAAACAGAATACGCTCTATCTCGTCATTGGCGCGCTCGTCGTCGTGGTCATCGCGCTCGGCATCTATGTCTATCGCGAGCAGACCAAACCGAAGGGCGTCGAGCTCAAGATCGACGACAAGGGCATCTCGATCCAGCAGAATTGATGGCATCGGACCGACGCCGACCGCCGTCGCCTTGTTGCGTAAACGGGCCGCGCTGATATGCCGTTCCGGCCGATCCGCAAGCAATTGAATCCATATTGCTTCGATTTTTCCCGACTTAACCCGCCTTTAAACCGCCGCATCTACTCTTCAACCCGAACGCCATAGGCATCGGGGATATCAAGCACAGCGCATGGCGAACCGCAGAGACAGTCGCATCGAACCCAGTTTCGAGGGACCGCCGCAGGCGAAATCCTCGGCGGGTCTTTCGGTGAACGAGGAGGATCGCGTCGTGCCGAGCAACCGCAAAGCCTCCGCAAAACGCAAGCCGGCCAAGGGAAAATCGTCGCGCGGCGGGCGCGGCAGAAGCCGGCGCGGCCTGTTCGGCGTGCTCGGCCGGCTGTTCTACTGGTGCTTCGTGCTCGCCATCTGGGGCGGCATCGCGGCGGCCGGTATCGTCATCTACTACGGCGCCAAAATGCCGGCGGCGACAACCTGGTCGATCCCCGACCGCGCCCCCAACATCAAGATCGTCTCAGTCGACAACCAACTGCTCGCCAATCGCGGCATGAGCGGGGGCGAGGCCGTCGGCCTGCACGAAATGTCGCCCTATATCCCCGAGGCCGTCATCGCCATCGAGGACCGCCGCTTCTACTCGCATTTCGGCATCGACCCGATCGGCCTGTCGCGCGCGATGGTGACCAATCTGCTTGGTGGGCATTTCTCGCAGGGCGGTTCGACGCTGACCCAGCAATTGGCCAAGAACCTGTTCCTGACGCCAGACCGCACGCTGGAGCGCAAGGTGCAGGAAGTGCTGCTGGCGCTGTGGCTCGAGCACAAGCACACCAAGGACCAGATCCTGGAAATGTACCTCAACCGGGTCTATTTCGGTTCCGGCGCCTACGGCGTCGAGGCGGCCTCGCGCCGCTATTTCGGCAAGAGCGCGCGCGACGTCACCCTGTCGGAAGCCGCATTGCTTGCCGGCCTGTTGAAGGCGCCGTCGCGGCTGTCGCCGGCGCGCGATCCGAAGGCCGCCGAGGAGCGCTCGCAGCTCGTGCTTGCCGCCATGCGCGACGAGGGCAAGATCAGCGCCAAGGAGCTGACTTCCGCGATGAGTGCGCCGGCGACGCGCGCGCCGTCGTACTGGACCGGCTCGGAAAATTACGTGGCCGACACCATCATGGAAGAATTGCCTGACCTGATCGGCGACGTGCGCGGTGACATCATCGTCGACAGCACAGTCGACCTGACGCTGCAGAAACTCGCCGAACAGTCGATCCGCAAGTTGATCGACGACAGCGGCAAGAAGCTCAACGTCACGCAGGGCGCCCTGGTGTCGATCGACGATTCCGGCGCCGTGCGCGCCATGGTCGGTGGCTACGACTATTCGACCAGCCAGTTCGATCGCGCCTCGGAAGCACGCCGCCAGCCGGGCTCGGCGTTCAAGCCATTCGTCTACATGGCCGCCCTTGAGGCCGGGCGCACGCCCGACAGCGTGCGCAACGATGCGCCGATCAAGATCGGTAATTGGACGCCCGACAATTACGGCGGCAAGTATTTCGGCAAGGTGACGCTGGCCACCGCGCTGGCGAAATCGCTGAATTCGGTCGCCGCCCAGCTGACCATGGAGGTCGGGCCGAACGCCGTCGTCGAGGCGGCGCACCGCATGGGCATCCAGTCCGAGCTGCAGTCCAACACCTCGATCGCGCTCGGCACCTCGGAGGTGACGCCGTTGGAACTGACATCGGCCTACGTGCCCTTCGCCAATGGCGGCTACAAGCCCGACATTCATTTCATCCGCCGCGTCACGACCACAGACGGCAAGGTGCTTTACGACAGCGGCGGCGGCAGCGCGCCGCGCGTCGTCAAAACCGAGATCGTCGGCATGATGAACTCGATGATGACCGGCACAGTCGAGACCGGCACCGCCAGGAAGGCGGCTTTTGCTTGGCCGTCGGCCGGCAAGACCGGCACCAGCCAGAATTCGCGTGACGCGTGGTTCGTCGGCTACACCGCCAATCTCACCACCGGCGTCTGGTTCGGCAATGACGACGGCAGCCCGATGAAGAAGGTCACCGGCGGCGCGCTGCCGGCGCAGGCCTGGCACGAATTCATGGTCGCCGCGCATGAGGGCGTGCCGGTGCGGCCGCTGCCCGGCACCTGGAAGTCGACCCCCGCCGACACGATCGTGCCCGACGAGATACCTTCGGCAAACAACAGCCAGCCGGCGCCGGTTCCGCCCGCGTCCGTTGGCCAGCAGGCGCCGGCCGCGCAGGCTGCTGCGCCGGTCGCGCCGCCGCCAACCCCGGTCCGCGCCGTGCGTCCCGCCCAGACCGTCGATGCCGATGGCCTTGCCATGCCGGAGGACGAGGGCGCCACCGCATCGATCAAGCATCCGGTGCCCCCCGGCAATGTCGGCGGTCCGCTGAAGAAGAAGCAGACCTCGATCCTAGACATTCTCGGCGGCGGCTAAGCGGCAACTCGCCTCTCGCCTCCGCGACAGGGTTCGGCTACATCTCCGGTCCGGAGACCGTGACATGGCTGAACTCGACACCAGAAAAACCATCGTGCTGACCGGCGCCAGCCGCGGCATCGGCCACGCCACGGTCAAGCGCTTTTCGCGCGAGGGCTGGCGCGTCATCACCTGTTCGAGGCAGGCTTTTGCCGAGGATTGCCCGTGGCCGGCCGGGCCGGAAGACCACATCAAGGTCGATCTCGCCGACCAGGAAGATGTCGGCATCGCGGTGTCGGAAATCCGCCACCGGCTGGAGTCGCATGGCGGCCAGCTGCATGCGTTGGTCAACAATGCCGGCATTTCGCCGAAGCTCAAGGACGGCAACAGCCGGATGGACTCGATCGACACGCCAATGCATGTCTGGCGCGACGTGTTCCAGGTCAATTTCTTCGCGCCGATCATGCTGGCGCGCGGGCTGTTCAAGGAATTGGCGGCGGCCAAGGGCTCGATCGTCAACGTCACCTCGATCGCCGGCACGCGCGTGCATCCCTTCGCCGGCACCGCCTATGCGACCTCGAAGGCGGCTCTCGGCTCACTGACGCGCGAGATGGCGCATGATTTCGGCCCGCACGGCATTCGCGTCAACGCCATTGCGCCGGGCGAGATCGACACCGCGATCCTGTCGCCGGGCACGGACAAGATCGTCGAGACGATCCCGCTCAGGCGCCTTGGCACCACGGCTGAGGTCGCCGACATCATCTTCTTCCTGTGCTCGCAGCAGGCGTCCTACGTGACCGGCTCGGAAATCCACATCAATGGCGGTCAGCACGTGTGAGCGGGTCGATTTCTTTGTTTTGATGCCATTTCGGACGGAAAACCGCTTCACACTTTTCCTGGAATTGCTCCAACTCATCCGGTTATGGTGAGAACAGCCTTGCCGCTGATGCTGCGCTGTCGCAGTGCGTCGAGGGCTTGGGCGACGTCTGTCCACGGGACGGTCAAGACCACGCGCGTTTCGAGCCGACCCGCCGCGACCATGGCGAGCAGCGAGGCGATATCCGCGCCAATGCCTGAGCCGGAAGTGTAGTAGGCGAAAGTCTGAAGCCTCGCCCCCTCGTGACCCGGAACGAACTGGCGAAATCCAATGGGCGTGAGTTCGCCGCTGCTGGAGCCGAACATGACGATGGTCCCGCCGGATGCGAGGCGTTCGATCGCGTGTGCGAGGCTCTCGCCGCCGACTGATTCGGTGATCAGCGAAAACAGCCCTTCAGCCCGCTCGATCGACTCGACCACCTGCCCGGCTCCAAGGTTGCGGAGATCCTCGTCGTGCCGGGAGGCTGCGACCGCGGTCACGAACGCGCCCTGTTCGCGGGCGATCTGGACCTGGAAACGACCGACCGCACCGCTTGCGCCGGTGATCAGGACCTGCTGGCCGGCCAGGTCACCCCCATGGCGCAGGGTCCTGAGCGCCGTTGTGCCCGCCACCGGAAGCGTGGCGGCGGAGACGAAGCTGACGTCATCCGGCAGGACGGCGAGACGGTCGGTTGAAACGGCGACGCGTTCGGCCCAGCCGGCCTGGTCGACCAAAGCCGCAACCCGGGCGCCCGCGGCTGGCCCGGAGCCATCGGCTGCCGAGCGTTCGACAACCCCGGCGATGTCCTGGCCGGGTATCCAGCCGGCTGGACGTATGGCGAGCAGGCGCAGTTCACCCCGGTTCAACGAAGTTGCGTGGACCGAGACAAGCGCCTCGTTCGAGGCCGGTTGAGGCTCGTCGAGCTCAGAGAGTTTCAGCCGGGAGGCGCTATCTGGAGAGATGACCAGGGCGAGCATAGTTCATACCTCATTGCTGCGTGGTGGACGCATAGCCTTTCGGGGGCGGCTGCCTATGCCTTGGTCTTGCCGGTTGGCAGACGCGGCCGATCGAAGAACCCCGCAGCGCGCCTCAGACGTGCTCATTCACAAGCCGGAACCTATCGACTTTCCCACTTGAATAATTTAGATATCAGCGCAATCAATCGCTAAAAACAGTCAATCATGAGACAGCCTCTCCGCTACCCCTGGCTCGATTTCGATGTGGATGCGCTTTCCGAGCCGGCGATTGCCGTGCGCGTTGATGTCACCGAGACCAGAGCCGAGGTCCCTTCCCATTGGCACCGCAAAGGCCAACTTGTCTTCGCGCTCGGTGGTGGTGTCACCTGCCGTGTCCCCAGCGGCCTGTGGATGGTGCCGCCGCATTGCGGCGTGTGGATCCCCGGCGATATGGAGCACAGCAACATCGCCACCGCCAACGCCCGGATTTTCTTCGTGTACATCGAGCCGGGAGCCGCCGATCTGCCAGACCGGTGCTGCACGCTGTCGATCTCGCCGCTGCTGCGCGAACTGATCGTCGAGCTGGCCGATCACGGGCAGGACGACGATTCACGGAAGGCCGTGCTGACGACGGTTCTGCTCAGCGAGCTGCCGCGCATGTCTGTCCAGCAGCTGCATATGCCGATATCGTCAGAGCCGCGCTTGAGGCGGATCGTCGATGCCTTGGCCGAGAATCCTGCCGACCGCAGCAATCTGGCCGAATGGGCCAGGCGTGTCGCTCTCAGCGAGAGCAGCCTGGCTCGCCTGGTGGTGAGAGAGACGGGCCTGAGCTTCGGACGCTGGCGGCAGC
>NZ_JBFULQ010000384.1:0-5584 GCF_054049815.1 Mesorhizobium sp. P5_C1
GGCGCATCGTATCGCCATAGACGCCCACACCGTCAGGCATGTTGGCCGTCTTGAAGACCAGCGGCTCCTTGGGCAGCCTGTCCTTCACCGGCGGCAGCTTGCCGGTCTTGACGTATTTTTCGGTCACCCAATCCGGCTCATGATATTCCGGCAGGGCTTTGAACTCCAGGATGGAGTCACGCGCGACGTACTTGATCTTGCCCTCGGCGGGAAAAGTCGCCGGCACCGGCGGGACTGTCGGCTCTGAAGCGAAAGCGTTGAGTGCCGGAACCGAGACGCTCAGCGCCAGTCCGGCGGCAAGACTGATATTGCGTAAATTCCTCACGGTCTCTCTCCCTCTTGTTTGTTCCGGAGCTTTTATACCTGCTCCGCTTCTCCTCGAATCCAAACGACTTCGTGGCAGTGGATCCCCCTCCCGTAGATCCACCATCACCGCATGAAATTTCAGCCGGCTTGTTTCAGCGCGGCTTTTTCGGCGCGCAATTCCTCGATCGAGCGCACGCTGCGCCGCGCCGCGCCGGCCCATTCGCGGGTCTTGACCTCGGATGTCGACAGCCGCGCCCTGGCGGCCGGAACCGCGTGGGCATATTGCGGCAGCCAGGCTGCCTGGGCGACGACCATTTCGTCGACCATCTGCCAGACCTCCTCCGGGGTTGAAACCGCGCCGACCAGCGGGTCATGCAATACGGCGAGCTTGAGCAGATCGATGTCGCCGGCGATAGCGGCATGGACCGACATGCGCTGGACGTTGATCGAGGAGATGCAGGTGGCCGCACAGGCTTCCGGCAAGGTGATGCCGGCGGCCATGTTGATGCCGAAGCGGTCGACGAAACCGGGCGACTCGATGATGGCGTCCTGCGGCAGGTTGGTGATCACGCCATTGTTCTTGACGTTGAAGTGGCCGCGATAGACGCGGTTGGTCTCCAGCGCCTCCAGGATGTGACTGGCATGCTCGTTGGAGCGTTTTTTGGGATCGATCGGCTGTGATGCCGCTTCGAGGAACTGCGGGTACTCCGTTTCGAACCAGTTGCGGGTTTCGGTCGAGTAGCGGAGATAGCCGCCCGTCTCGCCGTGGATCCAGTCGGACATATCGATCCAGCGCGTGATCTCGTCGGGGCGTTTGCGGTACCAGGGCAGATATTCGGAAAGATGGCCGTTGCTTTCGGTCGAATAGACACCGAAGCGCTTCAAGACATCTATGCGCAGCTTCTCCTGCCTGGAATAGACCGGATGCGCCTCGAAGGCGGCGACCAGTTCGTCCTTGCCGATCTCGCGGCCGTTGAGGCGCAGATCGATGAACCAAGTCTGGTGGTTGATGCCGGAGCAGACATAGTCGAGCTCCTGCCTGGACTTCGCGCCCAGCACCTCGGCGATCTGCTCGGCGCCGTGCTGGACACCGTGGCAGAGCCCGACGGTGTCGACCTTGCCGTACTCGATCGCCGCCCAKGTGTTCATCGCCATCGGGTTGGCGTAGTTCAGGAATTTGGCGTTCGTCTCGGCAACCTCACGTATGTCCTTGCAGAAATCCAGGATCACCGGAATGTTGCGCTGGCCATAGAGAATGCCACCGGCGCAGATCGTGTCGCCGACGCATTGGTCGATGCCGTATTTCAGGGGAATCCTGATATCGTCGGCATAGGCTTCGAGGCCGCCGACCCGCACGCAGCTGATGACATAGCGTGCGCCTTCGATTGCCTTGCGGCGGTCGGTGGTCGCCGTCACCTTGGTCGGCAGTCTGTTTGCCTCGACAATCCTGTCGAGGATCGCCTTGATCATCTCAAGATTGTGCGCGCTGACGTCGGTCAGCGCGAATTCGATGTCGGTGAATTCGGGCACGCACAGGATATCGGTGAACAGCTTCTTGGTGAATCCAACGCTGCCGGCACCAATGATAGCGATTTTGAAACTCATCTGCCGGACCTCATTTCGTTCGAATGGCAGGCAAGGAACGACAAGGAAAGGTTCCGCCACATGCCATGACATGTGTGCAGGACACGCCGGAATCCGGCCATGCCAACCTCCCGGTCCGCTCCTCGACTGCGGATCTCTCTCGCTTTTCGAAGGGGATTATGCGCTTATTCACGAGCGCGACCAGAGAAGGATTGTGCTTTGAAGGGTAATTTTGTGCTGCAAGATTTGATAGCCAACGGACAGTCCATGCGCACGATCTCGCTGCCGCGCGGCCGCCAGCGCCTGCACGCCATGCCGACGAGCACGGGCTATGAAGTGCGCGAGGACGAAATCTACGACTGGGACGGRCGCAAGCGCGGCCAGACRCCGTTCACCGTGCTCCAGCACACGATCAGCGGGACCGGCCGGCTGCGCTACGAGAACCGCAACTACCGCCTGCAGAAGAACGACACATTGCTGGTGCTGGTGCCGCATAACCACCGCTACTGGCTGGCCAAGCATGAACGCTGGGAATATTTCTGGATTTCGATGAACGGCGATGAGGCGCTGCGCATCCACAAATCCATACTCGGCACGTCGGGTCCGGTGTTTCGGTTGCAGCCGGCGACGATCGATCATCTTGCCGATTGCAGCCTGCGCCTCATCAAGGGCGCCGCTTCGCCGGGTGCTGCTTCCGCCGTCGCCTACGAAGCCGCGATGGCGCTCTATGACGATGTCTTCGGCTCACATTCCTTTGCCGAAAAACAGAGTGCCATGCAGCCGGTCATCGATCACATCAGTGCCAATCTAGAGAGGCCGCTGCCGGTGGCGGACCTGGTCCAGATCAGTGGCCTCAGCCGGGCCCATTTCTCGCGCTGTTTCGCCGAGAGCGAAGGCCTGCCGCCCGCCGAGTTCGTGCTGCAGCAGCGCCTACAACGCGCGGCGAAGCTGCTGACCAAGGTGGACTTCCTGCCGGTGAAGGAAGTCGCCATCCTGTGCGGCTTCGAGGACGCGAATTATTTTTCGAAGGTCTTCCGCCGCTGCTACGGCATCACGCCCAGCCAATTCCGCACCACCGGCATGTATGCCAGCATGAGAACCCCGGCCAGAGGCGGCGCCAAGGTGCCGGACGACGAGACCTGACGCCGCCTTGGGATCGTGGTTTCATGCATGTCGACCAAAACCGCTGCGCACTTCTGGGCGACATGCATCAGGCAGCGTGCAGCCTGCCGCCATCCAGCCACTCGAGATCGGCCGGCGAAAGCGTGATGTCGAGTGCGCGCAGGCTGTCGTCCAACTCGCCCAGGGTGCGTGGCCCGATCAGCGGAATGGATGGGAAGGGCTGATTGAGCACATAGGCCAGTGCAACATGGATCAGGCTCTTGCCCAGCCGCGCGGCAAGTTCGATCGCCCGGTCGCGGCGGCCGAAATTCCGCTCCGAGTACCAGACCCGCACCAGTTCCTCATTGTCGTGCCTGTCGCGCCCGGCGCGGTCGGTGAAGAAGCCGCGCCCCTGGCTCGACCAGGCGAAGTTCGGCATCTGCCGGGCGGCCAGCCAGGTCTTCCACGCATCGGTCGAGGAGGTCACGCAGCCGGCCCAGATCGGCTCCAGCATTTCGGCCAGCGAGAAGTTGTTGGACAATGCGCCGGGCTTCTGTTTGCCGGTCCGCTCGGCATAGGCAATAGCCTCGTCCATGCGTTCCATCGTCCAGTTCGAGCCGCCGAACGGGCCGCGGATGCGGCCGGCATTCACCTCACGATCCATCGCATCGACGAATTCACCTACGGGCACATCGGGATTGTCGCGATGCATGAAATAGACATCGACATGGTCGGTTTGCAGGCGGTGGAGTGACTGGTCAAGCTGCTTGCCGATCACATCGGGATAGCAGAGCGGCGAATGGGCGCCCTTGGCGATGACCACCGATTGCGCGCGCACGCCGCGGTTTTTCAGCCACTCGCCAAGCAGCGCCTCGGTGTAACCGCCGCCGTAGACATAGCCGGTGTCGAAGAGATTGCCGCCGGCCTCGAAAAAGGCATCGAGCAGGATCGACCCGGAAGAAAAGGTGCGGAAATCCTCGAAGCCGAGCGCCACCACGGACGCCGGCTTCGACAGGCCCGGAATGGTGCGTTTGGCGATCGCCGTTCCGCCGGAGCGTAAAGGCCGACCGGAGATGGTGTTGGTGCGCTGCGGGGCCTTCTCGATCCCGTACTCCAGGCCCGCCGCCGCCCGCCATCTGTCGAGGACGCGCAAGGTGCCGAGACTGTCGGCCCAGTCCATACCCGGCCATGTGAATTCCTGCCGCCCGGCGAGGATGGCCTCACCGGCGGCGTCGACCTCGAAAGAATAGACATGGCGCTTTTCGTCGACGCTGATGGTCTCACGCACGCCGTCGGATCCGATCACGTCGATCTGGCCCAGGCCGACGTCGCGGTTGCCGCCGGCGAACCAGAAGTCCGGCACCTCGATGCGACCCCTGGTGCCGAAGATTCTGAGCACATTGTCCTGGTTGAGCGAGATGCTGCAGGAAACTTCGGCGATGATGCCGCCCGGGAAATGCAGCACCGCCGAAGCCCATTCGTCGACACCGGACTGGCCAAGGTGGGCCGTACCAACCACCTTGTCCGGCTCGGCGAAGGGGAGGCCCGCCGCCGCCCCGGCAATCAGCCGCGCCATCGAGACCGGATAGCCGCCGACATCCAGAATGCCGCCGCCGGCAAGATCGTTGGCATAGAGCCTATGCTCCGGCATGAAGCCAGGCATGGCGAAGCCGAAACTCGACTTGATCATCCTGATATCGCCGATGACGCCCGATCTGATCAGTTCGACCAGCTTCAGCGTCTGCGGATGCAGCCGGTACATGAAGGCTTCGCCGAGAAAGGTGCCGGCCTTGCGCGCGGCATGGATCATGGCGTCGGCCTCGAAGGCGGTTAGCGCGAGCGGCTTTTCGCAAAGCACGTGTTTGCCCGCTTCCGCCGCCCTGATCGCCCATTGCGCGTGGCCGGGATGCGGTATCGAAATGTAGATGGCGTCGATGTCGGGATCGGCGAGCAAGGCATCGTAGCCATCAACGATGCGGGCGCCGGGGAAACTCTCGGCGAGACCTGGCTTGGCGGGGTTGCGCGCGCCGATGGCAACGAGCTTGCCGGTGCGCGAAGCGGCCGCGCCACCGGCAAAGGCCTGGGCGATGCTGCCCGGGCCGAGAATGCCCCAGCGAATGGGCGTTGTTGAAGTCATTGTCATTCTCCTTGAAGGCTGGAACCGGCGGCCGTCAGCGCAGCCGCAGCCCTTTTTCATCGAACAGGTAGGATTTGCGGATGGAAACGGTGATCTCGGACGCATCGGGAACGTTTGCCGCGTCGCGCTGGATCACCACGTCGTCACCGTTCGCCGTTCTGGCATAGAGAAAACTTGTGCCGCCCAGGTGCTCGACCACGTCGATGCGCACCACAAGGTCGGTGTCGCCCTCTCCGGCGCTGCCGAAATGTTCGGGACGCACCCCGACCATGACCTTGCTCCCTGCTTCAGGTACAGCGCTCGTCAGCGGTTGCGCGATACGGGTCTTCTCCTGACCGGCCAGTTCGACCACAACACCATGTGCATCGCGCCCGACAATGCGGCCGCTGATGAAGTTCATCTTCGGCGAGCCGACAAAACCCGCCACGAACTGATTGTCGGGATTGTCATAAAGAT
>NZ_JBFULQ010000385.1:0-5561 GCF_054049815.1 Mesorhizobium sp. P5_C1
CAACTGGCCAGGCCAGCCAGAAGTTGGCCATAGGCGCTCTTTGCCACGACGGCCAATTGCTCGCTTGGCAGCGAACCGACGACGGCGCAGCCATAGCCCTTGTCCAGCCAGTAGACGGCCTGGGGACCGTCTTGCGCCGATGCATAGGTGCCCTTGGCATTCTGCGCCGATTGCGCCGTGACGAAGAGAGATATGCGCTCGCCCTTGTCGTCCTCGTAGAGCAGCATCGCGGCCTTGCTTTCTCCGGCCGGCAACAACCGGCCGCCGACCAGCTGGAAACCGTTCGCGGTCAGGTCCGGTGCCACCAGCTTCAACCCGACACGGTTGGACAGCCAGGTCTGGAGATGATCCTTGTCGCTGGCCGGCACCTCGACCGCATGCCGCTTTTCGGCGGCGAAGACGACGTGGGCCGCGATTGCCTGTTCGGCCAGTTGATCTTCGGCCGGATTCTCCTGTCCGATGCGGTCGATGCCGGCAAGGTAGCCGCCAAGCCCGCCGGCGACCACAAGAACGGCCGCCGCGGCGGCAAGCCACCAGCGCGAGCGCGAGGCCGCAGCCTTGACCGGCGTCTCGCCGAACACGACCTTGCGCAACCGCACTGGGACGGGTTCGTCCAGCACGCCGGCGAAGGCGGCGCGCAATGCCGTGCGATCGGCGGTGAAACGGGCGCTCCTGGCCTTCATCTCGGGATTGGCGTCGAGCCAGGCATCATAGGCGGCGCGCTCGTCAGCCGGCAGCTCGCCATCGATCGCCATGTGGATGTCACGTTCGGAGAAGTCGCGGCGGATCATTTCTCGACGATCCTTATTGCGCGACGGCGCGCCGTGTCGTCCAGCAGCCCGCGCAATTCCTCACGCCCGCGCGCAATGCGCGACATCAGCGTGCCTGCGGGGACGCCCAGAATGTTGGCGGCTTCGGCATAGGAAAACCCTTCGATGGCGACCATGACAAGAGCCGCACGGCGGTCGGGGCTGATTGCCTGCAATGCGTCGATGATCTCGCGCGAAGCGATGCTCTCCACCTGCTCGGCAGGCTGGGCCACCGCCTCGCCTGCTTCCAGCGGAAGCATCGTCGCCTCGCCGCGTCGGTTCACCTTGCGCATCTGGTCGATGAACAAATGATGCATGATCGTAAACAGCCACCTCCTGGGGCTTTCTCCCGTCTGCCAGTTGTCGAGCCGGACAAGCGCCCGCTCGAGACAATCCTGAACGAGATCGTCGGCAGCATCGCGGTCGCGCACAAGCGAGCGTGCGTAGCGGCGCAGTCGCGGTATTTCGCCAAGGATTGCTGCCTTCTTTTCGTGCATGACCGCTGGTTCTGGGTCGCCCTTGTTGATCCGATATTGAACGCGCCTTCTCGGCGCGGCGCAAGCGGCCAGCGCGAAGCGGTCCGCCGCCCCGGTCACCCAAGCAATGAGATAACGAGATGACGGGCCGTTTTATTCCCGGCTAAATTGAGTTCCTGTCGTCACTGCTCTCCGACCGATATTTTCTCTCTTGCCGCCCGCGTCAGCAGGCGCTGGTAGAACAGGCCGATGCCGATCAGCACGGCGCCAAGGCCGATGAAGGACAACGCCCGCAACACGCCTTCCAGCTCCGACATGTCGAAGACAAAGACCTTCAGCACTGCGACCGAGATCAGCACGGCCGAGGCAATGCGCAGCACCTGCGATTTCAGCCAGACGCCGGCGGTGAGCAACGCCACGCCGATCACCAACCACAGCGCCGAATAGGTGTAGGTTTCCAGCTGGCCGAGGCCGCTCCACAGGCCAATGAACTCGCCCTTGAACAGACGCCGCACCGACAGGGTGGCGTAGGCGAAGGCAAGCACGGCCGCCACCAGCGCCAGCATCTGCGCATACCATTTCGGCCGCTTGTCCCTGGCATAGAGCGCCAGTCCGCCGGCAGCGATGGCCGGCAGGAGATAGGCGAGGAACAACAGGTTGAAGACCGGGATCTGGCCTGTCGATTCGTCGGTGAACAACGGGTTCAGCACCACGAAATGCCGGATGACGATGAAGGCCACCGAAACCACGCCCGCCGCCATCGAGCCATAGCGCAGCACAGAGCTTGGCGAGCGCATGTCGATGGCGACAAGGATGGCGCCGGCGCCAATGGCGATCAGCGTGTAGATCGCCTGCTCGGCGAGCGTCATCGCACCCGTGTCGATGACGCCGCCATGCATGGCGTGGCGCACCAGCATGGCGAGCGTGAGCAGCGCAAACAGTGCCGCCGCCGCTTCCATGGCGAGGCGTGGGCGGCCGTTGGTGGTGCGGGCAAGCTGCCAGGCGGCGAAACCGAAGGCGAGCGCCGGCACGCCGTAGCCCGGCAGCAGCCAGTTGAAGACCGGCGTCGTCGACAGGAACTCTGCGCCGACAATGGTCGGGTCAAAGGCGACGCGGCCAAGCACGGCAATCACCGCGCCAACCGAAATCCAGCCGAGCACCGGATAGGAACGCCAGCGCGTCGCCAGCGTCGGCACGATCGCCGCTGCGCCGAGCAGGATGGTGGTCCAGCCGGAATTGAACGCCATATGCAGCATCAGGAGGCCGGCGACGGCCGCACCGCCCAGGGCAAACGACACCGCCACGCCGCCGGTGAGAGGCGGCTCTTCGCTGCGTGCGATCCACTCGCTGCCGGCCGTGAAAACCACGACCAGCAGTGCGGCGGCGGCGGCGTAGACAAAGTCGCGATCGAGATTGCCGAAGGTGAACCAGAGCGCCAGCAGGACGAGCAGCGGCACGATGACGCCCCACGCCGCCCATGAGGCCGCGCGGATCTGTGTCGCGGCGGCGAACCTGCGGGCGGCCCAGAAGCCGGCGCCTATGAAGACCAGGCCAAGCGCGATGCCGATACGCAATGTCAGCGCGTTGGACGTGGCCACCGGCAAGCCATCGACGCCCAGAGCGCCGGCCGAGAAGTCGGAGGCGATCGAAGTCGGCGGGATGATGCCGAGATAGATCATCACCGTCACCAGTCCTGCGGCATAGAGGAGCGGCAGCGCCAGTGGGCGATAAAGCGCGACGGCCACCATTGCGGCGATCAGCACGGCGCCCGGCAAGGCATCGCCGGCTGCGGCGAAGACCGGGTCGACTGACAGGCCGAGCGCCGAGAATGCGACGAAGAGGCCAGGCACGATGGACGGCCAGTCGAAAGCCCTGGCTGGTCCGGCCTCGTCGCCACGACGGCCGAGCCAGACAAACGCAAGTACCGCCAGCGTGACGGCGTCGATGAACAGGATGGTGGAGAGGTTCGCGACCGGCGCATCGGTCATGTAGAGGATGGTCCAGACACCGGTGCCGAAAAAGGCGGCCGCCATCAGCAACGTCCAGTCGCGCATGCGGGCGATGACGCCGGTGGCGGCAAGCACGATCGCGAGATAGCCGAACAGCGCCCAGGGATTGGGCGCCTGCGAGGCAACCAGCATCGGCGTCACCATGGCGCCGACGAGGCCAATGCCGGCCAGCGCCTGACCATGGACCAGGGCTGCCGCAATGGTCGCCACGCCAATGGCGCCGAGCAGCGTGAAGGCGAGCGCCGGGCCGATGAAGCCGTAAATGCCATGGGCGGCATAGACGGTGCCGAACAGGATGAAGGCACCGGCCGCTGTCAGGATCGCTGGAATATAGGCGCCGGCAACGCCTTGCACCGGCACCTTGAAGCCGGTGCGGCGGATGAACTCGCCGCCGGCGACCAGCACCAGGCCGAGAACAGCGGCCATGGTCAGCCGCACGCCGGGGCCGAAAATGCCGGCCTCGATGGTGTAGCGGATCAGGAACAGGCCACCCAGCGCCAGCGCGATGCCGCCGACCCAGACCGCCCAGCGGGTGCCGAGTGCCGTTTCGACATCCGACTGGCGGGCGGCTTTCGCTGCCGCGGCCGGCTCGGCAGGTTCTGCTGCCTTCGGCGCCGCATCACTTGGCGCCCATGGCCTGGACACGGCCTCGCCGGTTGGAACTTCCGCCTCGGCAACCGGTGCCTGCGCAGCGACCGCCTCGCTCACCGCCGGCAGGACGATATCGGCCGCGGCCGCAACGGCCGGAGCCACATCGGCGGGCGGCGCGCTGTCGGCGGTTGCCTGTTCGGACGGCTTGGCCGCCAGCGGCGCGGCGCCCGAAAGGACAAAGCTGCGCAGCGCGCCAAGCTCGCGCTCGATCAGGCCGATGCGGTTCTGCTGGCGCGAAATGATGACGAACAAGGCGATGATGGCGACAAGGCCGATCAGGCTTTCAAACATGGCGGTTCCCCCAAACCGGGCCAGTTTTCACTGACGTTCAGTCTCACTGACATTCAAATGCGGCGGCCAAACGGCCTGAAAGTCAACGCGCCGCCAGATTGGCCGCGGGAAAGATCGAGCATGTTTCGGTGCCAAAAGCCAGCAGCTTGCCGCCGGCATCCTTCAGCGTCGCTTCCGACACCGCCAGAGTACGCCCCTTGTGGACGACCTTGCCCTCGCAGATCACCTTGCCGGTCTTCGGTGTAATGGGCCGCGTCAAATTCACCTTGAACTCCGCGGTCGTATAGGCCTCACCCTTTTCGAGCAGCGTCTGCACGGCGCAACCCAATGCCGAATCGAGCAGCGTCGCCGCCCAGCCGCCATGCACGCTGCCCAGCGGGTTGAGGTGGCGCTCGTTGGGCACGCCACGGAACACCGCACGTCCTTCCGACACTTCGGTCAGCGCGAAGTTGAGCTGGAAGGAGATCGGCGGCGCCGGATACTTGCCGTCGATGATACGCTGCAGCAGGTCCAGGCCGGTGTATTCCAGGATGTCGGCATGCGGAATCGTGCCGAGGCCGAGCGGTGAGACCCAGCCCGGATACAATTCGACCTTGCTCATGCTGCGTTCTCTCCGGCTATGGTCTTGCTGCGCGCGTGGTGTTTGCGCAGTGCGGCAAGGAAGCCGGCGCGGGCGTCCGGCGGTTCGATGCCGCGCGGCTCATAGACGTGGCGGGTGAAGAAAAAGCCGGTCAGCCGGAAGGCGTCGTCGACCGCCGCCGGATCGCCACGCTGGCCTGAGCCGCGCTGCAGGAAGGCCGGCAGCGCCAGCATCTTGTCGCGCCATGGCAAGCCTGCTTCACGAGACACGGCGCGTCCGGATCTGGGTGAGACATAGGCAAGGTCCTGCCGCACGCCAGTGGCGGCGCATTGACTGAGATCGAGGCCAAAGCCGAGTTCGTCCAGCACCAGAAGCTCGAAGCGCGCCACCAGTTCGCCGGCAGCGTCGGCATCGTCGAGATGGACGATCATCACGGCAAGCGTTTCGTAGAGACCTTCATGAGCGTCGCGCTCGGGCAACAGGCGCAGATGCGCGGCCATGGTCTGCAGCCCATAGACTGCCACCGCGCTGTCCATCAGCCGGGCGGCGTTCATCTCGATCGCCTCGGCCTGGAACGTGCCGAGATGCTCGTCAAGCCGCGCCCGCCACAACAGGTCGACGCGATTGCCGGGTTGGAGGACGGGCTGCTGCTTGCGCGAGCRGCCGCCACGCACCAGGCCGAGATGACGGCCATGCGCGCGTGTCATCACCTCGAGAATGGCGCTGGTTTCGCCATGCTTGCGGG
>NZ_JBFULQ010000386.1:0-5554 GCF_054049815.1 Mesorhizobium sp. P5_C1
GTGCTGGTAATTCTGGCGGCTGCCTCGCCAGTACTCAAGAKGGCCGCGTGATGGCGACAACCCGCGTCCTCGAATGGCTCGGCCGCCTTTACATCTGGCTGCTGCTGGCCTTTCTCTATTTGCCGATCATCATCATGGCGCTGATGTCGTTCAACGTCTCGCCCTTCTACCAATTGCCGTTCGAATGGACGACGGAGTGGTACGCATCGCTGTGGCAGAACGATCAACTGATCGCCGCCACCTGGAACAGCGTCGAGATTGCAGTCATCACCACCGTCATCTGCACGGTACTTGGCTCGGCGGCGTCGCTTGCGCTCTATCGTTACGAATTTCGCGGCAAGAAATTCCTTCAGGCGCTGCTGTTTCCGCCGATCGCCATTCCGTGGCTGATCACCGGCACGGCGATGCTGATCTTCTTCTTCGGCGTTGGCATCGGCCGCGGGTTGCATGCCATCCTGCTCGGCCATGTGGCGCTGGCGCTGCCATATGTCATCGTCGTCGTTTCGGCCCGTCTGCAGACCTTTGCGCCGGAACTGGAGGAGGCGGCGCGCTCTCTCGGCGCCAACCAGTGGCAAGTGACCGCGCGCGTTACGTTGCCGTGGATCATGCCCGGCGTCATTGCCGGTGGCCTGTTCGCCTTCGCCGTCTCGTTCGACCAGTTCGTGGTGTCCTATTTCCTGGCGACGCCGGGGCAGACGACGCTGCCGGTCGAAATCTACGCCGCGATCCGCAAGGGCTTCACGCCCGAGATCAACGCGGTCTCGACGATCATCATTGTCGTGTCGATGGCACTGATGCTGCTCACGGCGCGCTTCTTCAAATTCGGCGGAGAGAAATAATGGCCGGCGTACAGGTATCGAACGTCTCGCGCAGCTTCGGCGCGCACAAGGCGCTGGACGATGTCTCCATCGATTTCGCCGATGGCGGCTTCTATGCGCTGCTTGGGCCGTCGGGCAGTGGCAAGACCACGCTGCTGCGCCAGATCGCGGGGTTCGACTTTCCGGATTCCGGCCGCATTGCCATTGGCGGCGAGAGCGTCGAGCGGGTGCCGGTCGAGAAGCGCCGCATCGGCATGGTGTTCCAGAACTATGCGCTGTTTCCCAATATGAGCGTTGCCGACAATGTCGCCTTCGGCCTGTCGGTGCGCGGCGAGGCCAAGGCGGTGATTGCCGCCGAGGTGCAGGCCGCGCTCGATCTTGTGCAACTCGGCAAGCTCGGCGGCCGACGCCCGCACCAGCTGTCGGGCGGTCRGCGCCAGCGGGTGGCGCTGGCACGGGCCATCGTCACCAAGCCGCGGGTGCTGCTGCTCGATGAGCCGCTCGGCGCGCTCGACAAGGCGCTGCGCGTCGACATGCAGATCGAACTGAAGCGCATCCAGCGAGAGATCGGCATCACCACAATCTTCGTCACCCACGATCAGGAAGAGGCGCTGACGATGAGCGACCGCATCGGCATCTTGCGCGACGGCAGGCTGGTGCAAGAAGGGCCGCCGGAGGAAATTTATGACCGGCCAAAGAGCGAGTTCGCCGCCACTTTCCTCGGCGACGCCAACATCTTTCGTGGCGACAGCACCGGCAACGGCATCCGCCTGGCGGACGGCACGGCGATCGCTGCGGGCGCGGGCGCGACGCTTGCCGCCGGCGCCAAGGCGAGTTGCGCCGTGCGGCCTGAACGCATCCGCATTGCCACCGAT
This sequence comes from Mesorhizobium sp. P5_C1, assembly GCF_054049815.1. Classification (NCBI taxonomy): domain Bacteria; kingdom Pseudomonadati; phylum Pseudomonadota; class Alphaproteobacteria; order Hyphomicrobiales; family Phyllobacteriaceae; genus Mesorhizobium; species Mesorhizobium sp. P5_C1. The sequence goes on from NZ_JBFULQ010000386.1 coordinate 1,694, forward strand.
GCCGGGGTTTCCAATGCCACCGACGCGAACGTGCTCAAGGGCCAGGTTTCCAAGCGCATCTTCGCCGGCAACAACAGCACGTACTTCGTCGACCGTGCCGGCCAGACGCTGAAGGTCATTGTGCAGAACACCGGCATCGAGCGGCTGTCGGAGGGCCAGGACGTGGTGCTGCGCTGGTCGCCGGAGAGCACGGTGCTGATCGCTGCGGGCTGAGATCTGCAACGGGTCTTGCCAGACCGTTCGCAATCAGGGACAGCATAGCCGGGCAAGAGTCCGGAGTGGCGATGACCTTGGAACTGAGTGGGCGGGACCAGTCGATGCTCGATGGCGAGCAGGGCCAGTCGGCAGCCGCTGCGATGAAAATCCTGGTCGCGTTTTCCAATGCAGTTGGAGCCGGCAGCCTGCTCGATATTGCCGGCGCCCATATCGATGGCTGCCTTTACCACGGCAAGGCCGGGCTCGATTTCGTCGAACGGCTGGTCGAGGGCGGTGGCCGTGTCCGGGTGCCGACGACGCTCAATGTTGGTTCGTTCGATCTCATCCATCCCGGCATTGTGAAGATGCCGGCGGCGGAGGAAGCGCCGGCGCGGCGTCTGATGAAGGCGCATCTCGAACTCGGCTGCCAGGCGACGTTCACCTGCGCACCCTACCAGACGCGGTTCCGGCCGGGCTTCGGCGAGCAGATCGCCTGGGGTGAATCCAATGCCATCGTCTTTGCCAATTCGGTTATCGGCGCGCGCACCAACCGTTATGGCGATTTCATCGACCTCTGCTGCGCCATGACCGCGCGTGCGCCGGCCTGGGGCCTGCATCTGAGCGAGAACCGGCGCGGCCGCATCCTGTTCGACCTGGCCGTTCCTGAGCCGGAGCCGAGCGACAGCCTGTTCGTCGGCGTCGGGCTGTTCATCGGGCAAGCAAGCGGCGATCGGATTCCGGTGATCGCCGGCCTGCCACAACCGCGTGACGAGGACCAACTGAAGGCGCTGGGTGCTGCGGCGGCAACCACCGGCGCGGTGGCGCTGTTCCATGCGGTCGGCATCACGCCAGAAGCGAAGACGCTCGATGAGGCGTTCCAAGGCCATGCGCCAGAGGCTTCGATCCGCATCAGCCGCGCCGACATCGATCAAGCGCTGGCCAGGCTATCGACCGTGCCTGATGGTGCGCCGCTGGCGGCCGTGTCACTGGGCACGCCGCACTTTTCCCATGACGAATGGATGCGTCTGTTGCCGATGGTGCGCGAGATCGCGCCGGCCAGGCGTATCCCGATCTATGTCAACACCGGTCGCGCGACGCTGACGCGATTGCAGGAGGAGGGCGCGCTGGCTGGCATGGAGGGGTTCGGCTTGATCCCGGTCGCCGACACCTGCACTTATGTCACCTCGATCCTCGAGCGCTTGGACGGCGTGGTGATGACCAATTCCGGCAAATGGGCGCATTACGCGCCGGGCAATATCGGCGTGTCCGTCGCCTTCGCCGACATGAGGGATTGCATCCGCTCGGCTGCGATCGGGCATGTTGTGCGGAGTGCGTCATGATTTGGTCGACTGACACCGGGGTCGAGCGGTTCGGGACCTTCCAACTGGCCGGTGAGGCCGAGGGCCGGGCGCTGGCTTTTTCGCAGCCGCTCAGCTTCTGGGGCGGCGTCGACGCCGAGACTGGCGACATCATTGACCATTCGCATCCCGGTCTCGGCCAGAATATCGCCGGCAAGATCCTGGTGATGCCGAGCGGGCGTGGCTCGTCCTCCTCATCCTCGGTTCTGGCCGAGGCGATCCGCAAGGGCACGGCACCTTCCGGCATCCTTCTGGAGCGGCCGGACCCGATCCTGGCGGTGGGCGCCATCGTCGCCGAATTCCTCTACACCATTCGCATGCCGGTGGTGGTGTGCGACATTGCCGGTGTCGCCTCCGGCGACCGGATCGCGATCGGCCTCGACGCGGATGGCCGGGCGATCGTCAGCATCGGGACACGCCCAGACTGAGTGGCTTGGAAGTGCTGCCTCGCGTCGCCACTTCGAACAGACGGCGCGCGCTTATCAGCGCGGCCTTCGTCATTCCTGGTCTGAATCGTCGGTCGTCACAACCCCATGATGGGAAATGATGGTGTCGGCCTTGGCCGAGGCGCAGGCCATCGCGTTATATCCTGTCCTCCACGGGAGGAATGGATGGCAGGCACGGATTTCGAGCCGGATGTGAAGATTCGCACCAGGGAATACCGGATCGGCTGCGTCGGTGCCGGCATGATCATGGCCGAATGCCATCTCGCCGCCTATGCACAAGCCGGCTTCCCAGTGGTCGCGATTGCTTCGCGTACGAAAGCCAGCGCCGAAAAAGTGGCCGGGCGCTGGGGCATCCCAACCGTTCATGAGACGCCGGAACAGCTGATCGAGGACGACCGGGTCGAGATCGTCGATCTTGCCTTTCCGCCCGACCAGCAACCGGCGCTGATCCGCCATGCGCTGAAGCAGAAGCACATCCAGGCGATCCTGGCGCAGAAGCCATTGGCGCTGTCGGTAGAGGAAGCGGTCAGGCTGCGCGACGAAGCGGCCGGGTCCGGCAAGATACTCTCGGTCAACCAGAACATGCGCTACGACCAGTCGATGCGTGTGCTGAAACAAATCATCGATAGTGGCGCGCTGGGCGACATCGTCTTCGCGAAGATCGACATGCATGCGATCCCGCACTGGCAGACTTTTCTTGCCGACTATGACCGGCTGACGCTCGCCAATATGAGCGTGCATCATCTCGACGTGCTGCGTTTCCTGTTCGGCGATCCGCAAGAGATCACGACGCTGACGCGCAAGGATCCGCGCACGAAATTCGACCATTCCGACGGCATCACCGTGTCGACGTTGCGCTTCCCGTCCGGGGTGCTCGCCGTGTCGCTGGAGGATGTCTGGTCCGGTCCGCGGCAGGAGGGCTACAAGGACGACCAGCACATCAACTGGCGCGTCGACGGCACCAGGGGTGTCGCCAAGGGCACCATCGGCTGGCCGACGGGCGTGGCTTCGACCCTGACCTATGCCTCGGCCGAGACGACCGGTGGCGAGTGGGTGACGCCCACCTGGGACACGATGTGGTTCCCGCACGCATTCATCGGCGTTATGGAACAGCTTCAGCATGCGGTGAAGACGGGCACGCCACCGGCGCTGTCCGTCGCCGATAACGTCAAGACGATGGCGCTGGTCGAAGCCGGCTACCGCTCCATGGCACAAGGCCGCACGGTCAAGCTGTCCGAGATATCGATCGACTGAACATCTGGCCGCCGAATCGCGTGGCGGCTGAATCGCTTACCGGGAGGAGTTCACATCATGATGCAGGCGGGTATCTTCACCGRCTATTTTCCCTATGGCCTCGAAGAGGTGGCCCGGCGCATTCGCGCGCTCGATTTCAACACGGTACAACTCGATCTGCATTTCAGGGATATCGACCTCTCGGCTGGGCAGATCACCAAAGATAAGGCGAGGACTGTGCGGGATACGTTCCGCGACCACAATCTGCCGGTCTGCTGCGTTTCCGGCTACACCAACATCATCCACCCGGACAAGGTCGAGCGCGACAAGCGCGTCGGCTATCTCAAGGAGATCATCCGCAACGCGCGCGAATTCGGCTCGCCTTACGTGATCTCGGAAACAGGCACCTACAACACCGAATCCGATTGGGTGCACCACCCCAGGAACAAGACTGAGGAAGGATTCGAGGAATGCCGTAAGGTGATCTCCGACCTTGCCCAGACGGCCTATGACCATGGCGCGGTCTTCCTGCTCGAAACTTATGTCAACAATGTCGTCGGCTCAGTCGAGGAAACGGTCAAGATGTTCGCGCAGGTCGACCATCCTGGTCTTGGCCTGCTGATGGATCC
>NZ_JBFULQ010000387.1:0-5526 GCF_054049815.1 Mesorhizobium sp. P5_C1
CCAGTCCTTTGCCGTTACGGCGGGTGCTGCGGAATCGAAGAACATGCTGCGGGTCTTTTACAAATGGCCGATCATGACCGATCTACTGGCCCAGTCGATGGGCGGCAACAAGACCCTGCATTTCGCGTCGGTAACCTGGCAGAACGAGCCGTTCGACAATTGAGTTCGAGGCGGATGCACGAGCAGTAAAAGAAAGAGGGCAATGGGCATGATGCGTGCGGGGGCACATCTCAAGACTTCAGGAATTTGGCGCACAGCAATTCGATTCGGGTCCGATCGCCGCGGTATCGCGGCAGTCGAGTTCGCCTTGATCATGCCTCTTCTGCTGGCCATGTATTTCATCACCATGGAGGCGTCACAAGCCATCGAGACCAGCAAGAAGGTCAGTCGTCTCGGCAGCATGGTGGCTGATCTCGTCACCCAGCAGACGACAGTCGTCAAGGCGGATATCGACGCCATCATGGCGATCGGCGCCGTCACCCTTCAGCCCTACAACCGCTCGGTCCCGRGCATCACCATCACGGCCATACAGGTCACGACCGACGCAACGCCGCTGGTGCAAGTGGTGTGGTCGCGCAAACTGGTCAATGGCGTCGCCAGCACTGGCCCCACCACCACCACGGTTCCAGCAAAACTCAAGGTCGCCGGCACCTTCCTCATTCGCGTCGACAGCACTCTTGGCTACAAGCCGGTCATCACTTGGTCGGCGGGCAGCCAACAGAAGCTTGGATTGACCACGGCTTTCAACGCCCTGACGATGGGCGAGTCCTACTATCTGCGTCCGCGTAGAAGCGTGACGATCCCTTGCGGCGATTGCTGAACCGGGACCGCTGAGCCGCTCGCAAAACCGCTCCAAAGCCTCGCGTTACTGCCCCGGACCACTGCCCGCGACGAAGCGCACGACAGCGGCGGCCATGTCGTAATCCTTTGGCACCACGATAGCGAAGCCACCGGAATGCTTTGATTCCAGGAGATCGTAGATGTCTGGCGTCATCGACTTGAGGTTGGTGAGGAAGACGGTGAGCCGGCGCTTGGCTTCCGGATCGAGGTCGCTGCGGACGGCGTGGGGACCATATCTCAGCAGGCCTGACGCCCATACGACCTGAAGCGCCGCTGCCGAAAGTCCCGCAGCTTCGAGCCTCGCCTGGGTGCCCGATGCCTGCGCGCCTGAGGCTTGAGTGCCCGATGCTTCCGGCCGGCCGTCGGCAGCGGCCGTTACCCAGCCGAACAGGCTATCGGCCTTGCCATCGAGCAGCATCGTTTCCGCCGCCGCAGCCGACTCGGCATGGACCAGAAATGGTGCATCTTGCGCAATCTTGCGGCCTTCCGCAGTCAACGCCGCCAATGGCAACAGAGAACCGCCGACGCTGTCCGAAGGGGCCATGGCGATGCGATGGCTTTCCATTGCCGCCAGATCAGGCAGCTTGCCGTCGCGCGTCAAGAGAACGGAGCGGATGCCGATCGCGCCGTCAAAATCGACCGGAGCCACAAGCGGCTCGATGCATCCGCAGCGTTGCGACGCCGTCGCGTAGGCGGTCGCCGAATAGATCGCGTATTCGATGCGGGCATTGGCCTGCGCCTCGATCAGCGCGGCATAGTCGCGGGCGACGACAATCTCGACCTTCATCCCCAAGGCCTTGGTATAGGCGTCGGTCAACCGTGCCAGCCCCGGAACGGTGTTGCCGGCGCCTGGCTCGGCAACAATGCCGATGCGGAACGTGCCGATATCATCGCGCCAGTCGGCATGCGCCGGATTGGACCAGAGCGCACCCTGCACCAGCATGAGAGCGGCGTATGCCTTCAGGGTAACCCTCATGACAGAACCGCCGTCTGCTTTCCTTGATCCATGCCCTTGCCCGCCGCATCGTTGCGACATGCCAAAACCGCCACGCACCATGCATGTCGTTGCCCCAAAAGCGCCGCGCACTTTTGGGCGACATGCATTCTCAGTTTATGCGTGTCGTTGCCCCAAAGCCGCGGCRCACTTTTGGGCGACATGCATCGGACTATCACGCCTGGTCGTTGCCGTTTGGTTTCCGAATTGCCAACGAAGTCGCGGAACCCTATGTCTGGGCGTTCAAACTGGCAACAATTCGATGGCGCGCGCTTTCCTCTTCGTTCTGGACTCCTTCGGCATCGGCGGGGCGGCCGACGCCGACCGCTATGGCGACGCAGGTGCCAACACATTCGCGCACATCACGGAAGCCTGTGCCGAAGGCCGCGCGGATCGCGAAGGGCTTCGCAGTGGACCGCTGTTTGTCCCCTACATGGCCTCGCTCGGGCTTGGCAAGGCCGCCGAAACCGCCACGGGACTGGGCTTCGCGAGCAGCGGCACGGATCTGCTCACCACGGCCTTCCACGGCGCGGCGCAAGAGGTTTCGAGCGGCAAGGACACGCCGTCGGGCCATTGGGAAATCGCCGGCCTGCCGGTGCGATTCGACTGGGGCTATTTCCCGGATACGGTTCCCGCCTTTCCGGCGGATCTGACCGAGGCGATCATCCGCGAGGGCAAGGTGCCGGGCATTCTCGGCAACTGTCATGCGCCGGGCACCGAAATCATCGAGCGGTTCGGCGAGGAGCACATCCGTACCGGCAAGCCGATTTGCTACACGTCGGTCGACTCGGTCCTGCAAATTGCCGCGCATGAAACCCATTTCGGCCTCGAGCGGCTTTATGAATTCTGCAAGGTGGTGCGCAGACTGGTTGACCCGCTGAGGATCGGGCGGGTGATTGCACGGCCGTTCGTCGGCGAAACCACCGCGACCTTCGAGCGAACCTACAACCGTCATGATTACGCGGTGCCGCCACCGGAGCCGACCCTGCTCGACCGGCTGACGGCGCGTGGCAGCCGTGTCATCGCGATCGGCAAGATCGGCGACATCTTCGCCCATCGCGGAATTTCGCAAGTGCGCAAGGCGGCGGGCAACATGGCCATGTTCGACGAGGCGCTGGGCGCGATGGATGATGCCGGCGATGGCGACCTCGTCTTCGCCAATTTCGTCGACTTCGACACCGAATTCGGGCATCGCCGCGACGTTGCGGGTTATGCTGCCGCGCTCGAGGCCTTCGACCGGCGGCTCCCGGAGGCATTTGCAAGGCTGCGGCAGGGCGATCTTCTCATCCTGACGGCCGACCATGGCAACGATCCGACCTGGCGCGGGACCGACCATACGCGCGAACGCATTCCGGTGATCGGCACCGGACCGGCTTTCAAGGGCGGTGACATCGGACTGAGAACGACATTCGCCGACATCGGTGAAACCGTGGCGGAGCATCTTGGGCTGGCGGCCGGCCGTTACGGCACGTCTTTCTATGCAGCGATTGGCGGCCATGCCTGAACTGCCCGAGGTCGAAACGGTCCGGCGTGGGCTGCAGCCGGTTCTGGAAGGCGCCACCATCACCCGTGTCGAGGCGCGCCGACCGGATTTGCGCTTTCCATTTCCCGAAAAATTCTCGCAGCGGCTGACCGGCAAGACGATCACCGCGCTCGGCCGCCGGGCCAAATATCTGACGATGGACGTTGAAGGCGGTCCGGTGCTGATCTGCCATCTCGGCATGTCGGGCTCATTCCGCATCGAGACGGCGGATGGCAGCGACATGCCTGGTATCTTCCACCACGACCGCTCGAAGAGCTCCAACCACGACCACGTCGTCTTCCATGTCGTATCCGTGGGCGGCGCCAGTTCGCGCGTGATCTTCAATGATCCGCGCCGCTTCGGCTTCATGTTGTTTGCCGAAGGACCGCCGGATGTCCATCCGATGCTGGCAGGGCTCGGCGTTGAGCCAACCGGCAACACATTGGACGGCCCGCTGCTTGCCTCATTGATGAAAGGGCGGCGATCACCGCTGAAGGCAGCGCTTCTCGACCAGAGACTGATCGYCGGGCTCGGCAACATCTATGTCTCGGAGGCGCTGTGGCGCGCCAGCCTGTCGCCGCTGCGCGAGGCGGGCACGATCGCCAAGCCCGGGAAGAAGGCCCAGGCTCAAAGCGAGCGCCTCGCCGAAGCCATTCGCTCGGTGATATCAGATGCGATCGCGGCCGGCGGATCCTCGCTCAGGGACTATATGCAGGCTGATGGATCGCTGGGCTACTTCCAGCATTCCTTCGCCGTCTACGACCGCGAGGGTGAGCCTTGCTCGAAACCCGGCTGTAGCGGCCACATCGAGCGGATCGTGCAGAGCGGCCGATCGACCTTCTATTGCCGGACGTGTCAGCGGTGAGTTAGAGCAGTTCCAGGAAACGTGCGAGACGGCTTTCCTGGGAAAAGCGCGTAGCGCTTTCCCTAGGGAGTTGCATCAAAACAAGGAGATAGACGGGTTCCGCGTTTCCGTGAAACGATGACCCGCTCTGGACGATGGGCGAGCGAGGAGAAGCAAGTCATGGCCTATGAGACGATCGTCACCGAAGCGCGCGGCAAGGTCGGGTTGATCACGCTGAACAGGCCACAGGCGCTCAACGCGCTGAATTCCCAGATCCTGGCCGAACTGGTGGCAGCCGTGAACGGTTTCGGCGCCGATGCCGGCATCGGCGCCATGGTCATCACCGGTTCCGAAAAAGCCTTCGCCGCCGGCGCCGATATCAAGGAGATGCAGGCAATCTCCTATGTGGATGCGTACTGCCAAGACTTCTTCGTCGGCTGGGAGGAGTTTACGCGGGCGCGGAAGCCGATCATCGCTGCGGTGGCCGGCTATGCGCTGGGCGGCGGCTGCGAGCTGGCGATGATGTGCGACTTCATCATTGCCGCCGACACGGCCAAGTTCGGCCAACCCGAAATCACGCTCGGCGTCATTCCCGGCATGGGCGGGTCGCAACGGCTGACCCGCTTCGTCGGCAAGTCGAAGGCGATGGACATGTGCCTGACCGGGCGGATGATGGATGCAGCCGAAGCCGAGCGTTCGGGCCTGGTGTCGCGGGTCGTACCTGCCGGCGAGCTCGTCGAGGAGGCGCTGAAGGCGGCTGCCAGGATCGCCGACTTCTCACTGCCATCGGTGATGATGGCCAAGGAGGCTGTCAACCGCGCCTTTGAGACAACGCTCGCCGAGGGATTGCGCTTCGAGCGCCGACTGTTTCACTCGCTGTTCGCGCTCGAGGACCAGAAGGAAGGCATGGCGGCCTTCACCGAGAAGCGGAAGCCGAATTTCAGCAACCGCTGACGCCAGTTTGATAGCCGCCAAAAAGAAGGCCAGGCAGCGTTGACGCGCCGGAAAAGCTGAACTATAAGCCGCACCAACCGAGGCGGCCCCGTGGCTGCCCGTTTGTTTTTTGCGCCCTGCGGCATCCCGCATGCGCCGACCAGATCAGAAGAGAGGCATCATGGCCAATACATCCTCGGCCAAAAAGGCAACGCGCAAGATCGCACGCCGCGCGGCGGTCAACAAGAACCGTCGCTCGCGCGTCCGCACCTATATCCGCCAGGTCGAAGAGGCACTTGCCTCCGGCGACAAGGCTGCCGCACAGGCTGCGTTCAAGATCGCGGAGCCGGAATTGATGCGCGCCGCAACCAAGGGCGTGATCCACAAGAACAC
>NZ_JBFULQ010000388.1:0-5509 GCF_054049815.1 Mesorhizobium sp. P5_C1
ACTTCGACCTTATCGAGATCGAAATCATCGAAGAGCCGCGAATTGACACTGATCTTGGGATTGTCGAAATCCGGCTCGCCAGTCGACCAATCCGGCGTTTCCGTGAAGGTGCCGCAGCCGCATGTGGCGCAAAAACCGTGCTTGACTGTTTTTGACCCCCATTGGTAGACGGAAACATTCTCCGGCGGGCTGGTGAGCTTGAATTGCGACGGAACGTAGTAGGCCCAGAGCGAGCCCCGTTTCGAGCAGAACGAGCAGGTGCATTGCGTCACAGTCTGCGGCGCCTGCGAAACCTCGAATGTCGTCCCCTTGCAATGACAGCTTGCCTTGATGGTCATCAACGAACTCCTCCAGTCGCCCACCGCCTCGTGCGGCAAGGGCAGCATAAAGAGGCGCTCCTGACAACTCTCTGCCAGCAGAGGCGCCAGACGGCGCGCCGTCTGAACCTTCATTCTAAATCCAGGCCGGAAAGGCCTAGAAGGACGATGGCGGCACGAACAGGCAGATGGTCTTGCCGGCATCGAGCCCGGCTTCATGGGCGCACCAATGGAATTCGCCGTCGGGCGAATCCTTGATCCGTCTGTCGCTGTAGGCCAACACCTCCCCGGTGTCCTTGATGACATAACCTTCCGGGCGCTCGCTGATCGAGGTTTGCGACACCTCGTGGCAATCGTAATTGGCGCAGCAGGCGAACGGATAGCTCCAGCCTTGCGGTTTCGCCGCGGTCGGCTTGGCATCATGCGCCAACGCCGGCGACGACAGCATTGCGATCATTGGAATTGCAAGCAGGGAAATCAGGAGTCGACCGGCCGGTCGAACGGCTTTGGCCGATCTGGGTGTGGCAGACATGGAAACGTTCCTTTCAAACGAGCCATCAAGCGTTTCGCTTGCCCGTTCCCTGAACGTCTCTTCCCAGCGGCCGGATCGTCAGCTAGCAGATATGCCGCGCCCAGCCATAAATGCTTTTGTCTCCCCTCAATGCGGTGATGGTGAGCGCAAATGTGAGTCGGCGCAAGAAATTGCTACGTGGCAGACCGACGCCTATTCGTCGACAGATCCGGCAATCACGTGCTCTTGATATTGCGGCAGGTCGTCGGTGATGGTGAACCAGCCCGCCTTGGAGCCCACGAAGATATGGGCGGACGGGCGGATCGACGGGTCGTCGGCAAGGGTTCCCATCGCCACGTGGACGAAAGCCCCTTCGCGAACCAGCGAATAGAGCAATGAGCCGCACAGCCCGCAATGCGCATCATGGCCGCTTTGATCGCCGAAGATCAGAAGCTTGTCCTCGCCTTCGCCCAAGGCAAATTTTTCGCGCTCGATACCGGCGAACGGCTTGAAGGCCGAACCCGTGGTCCGTCGGCAATTGGAACAGTGGCAGTTGGCCGCGTAAACAAACTCGTCCCGTACGGCGTATTGCACAGCGCCGCACAAACATTTTCCGACAAGCTTGCGAGCCATCGTCCTATCCAGGTCTATGTGGGCCCGCGGTACTGGACCCAATTTTCGGGATCATGCTGCCAGGACTAATCCAGATCCGCCACCGCTTCACCCGCACCGCCCTCGATGCGCTGCGACAGGGAGGCTTCCATGAAATCGTCGAGGTCGCCATCGAGCACGCTCGACGGGCTGGTGCTCTCGACGCCGGTGCGAAGATCCTTCACCAACTGGTAGGGCTGCAGCACATAGGAGCGGATCTGGTGACCCCAGCCGATATCGCTCTTCGACGCTTCGGTGGCGTTGGCAACAGSCTCGCGCTTCTTCAGCTCTTCCTCGTAGAGGCGCGAGCGCAACATCTCCCACGCCTTGGCCTTGTTCTTATGCTGCGACCGTTCGGCCTGGCAGGCGACGGCGATGCCGGTGGCAAGGTGGGTGATGCGCACCGCCGAATCCGTGGTGTTGACGTGCTGGCCGCCCGAGCCGGACGAGCGGTAGGTGTCGATGCGGACATCAGATTCGGACACGTCGATCTCGATCGTGTCGTCGATGACCGGATAGACCCAGATGCTGGCGAACGACGTGTGACGACGCGCATTGCTGTCATAGGGCGAAATGCGTACCAGGCGATGAACGCCCGATTCCGTCTTCAGCCAGCCATAGGCGTTGTGGCCCTTGATCAGCAGCGTGGCGGACTTGATGCCGGCCTCTTCGCCGTCATGCACTTCCAGCACCTCGACCTTGAAGCGGCGCCGCTCGGCCCAGCGCGTGTACATGCGCAAAAGCATCGAGGCCCAGTCCTGGCTTTCGGTGCCACCTGCGCCGGCATGGACTTCGAGGTAGGTGTCGTTGGCGTCGGCCTCGCCCGACAGCAGCGTCTCGACCTGGCGAGCCTTCGCTTCGCCCTGCATCGAACGGAGCGCGGCTTCCGCTTCCGCGATGACGCCCTCGTCGCCCTCTTCCTCACCGAGTTCGATCAGCCCGATATTGTCTTCCAGCGCCTGCGTCAGGCCTTTCACCGAGGCGATACCTTCCTCGAGGCCCTGCCGTTCGCGCATCAACTTCTGTGCTTCCAGCGGTTCGTTCCAGAGGCTGGCGTCCTCGGCGCGCACGTTGAGGTATTCAAGCCGCTTTATGGCCTGATCCCAGTCAAAGATGCCTCCTCAGCAGGGTAATCGCCTGCCTGATCTCGTCGACAATATTCTGCGTTTCCGCGCGCATGGCTGGCTGTTCTGTCCTGTTTGATGAAATCGGTAGGCGCGATACATAGGGAGGCCGCCGCCGGCTGTAAAGCAAAATGGGCCGGCGCAAGGCCAGCCCATCCGCTCATGAAAATCGTCAGTAGAGGCCGCCGCCGCCGGACTGGATGGCCTGGTTGGCCTGCGGCGATAGTGCACCGCCGGTGGCATTAGAGCCGTCGGCGCCCATGCCGATCACCCAATAGCTGTCGGCAGGCCCGGTACCCGGCTTGAAGGCTTCGATGATGGTGCCGGGATCGCCCGAAGCGGCACGCATGCCGGTCTTGCGATTGATGGCGATCAGGTTCATGCCTTCCGGCACCTTGAAGTCGACATTGGGCGTGCCATCCAGCGCCACCCGCATGAAGTCCTTGAAGATAGGTGCCGCGAGACCACCACCGGTAGCGCCATGGCCAAGGCCGCGCGGCGTGTCGTAGCCCATGTAGAGGCCAACGACGAGGTTGGGCGTAAAACCGATGAACCAGGCGTCCTTTTCGTCGTTCGTCGTCCCGGTCTTGCCGGCGATGTGGCGGCCGAGTTCGCCGATGGTGGCGCCGGTGCCGCGCTGCACGACACCTTCCATCATCGAGGTGATCTGATAGGCGGTCATCGGATCGAGCACCTGCTCGGAATTGTCGACCAGTTCCGGTTCCGGCTGGTTCTGCCATTCGGGCGCATTGCAGCCCTGGCAGCCACGTTCGTCCTGCTTGAACACCGTCTTGCCGTAGCGGTCCTGGATGCGGTCGATCAGCGACGGCTTGATCGACTTGCCGCCGTTGGCCATGATCGAATAGGCCGACACCATGCGCATCACGGTCGTTTSGCCGGAGCCCAGCGCCATCGGCAGATACGGCGCCAGATGGTCGTAGACACCAAAGCGCTCGGCATACTCGACGACCAGCTTCATGCCCATATCGTTGGCAAGCCGCACCGTCATCAAATTGCGCGACTTCTCGATGCCGGAGCGCAATGTCGCCGGACCAGCAACGGTGCCGTCATAGTTCTTCGGCGTCCAGGTCGTGTTGCCGCTCTGGATGGTGATCGGCCCGTCCATGATCACCGAGGCCGGCGTATAGCCGTTGTCGAGCGCGGCCGAATAGACGATCGGCTTGAACGAGGAGCCTGGCTGGCGCATGGCTTGCGTCGCGCGATTGAATTCGGATTGCGCGTAGGAGAAGCCGCCGACCATGGCCAGCACGCGGCCGGTATGCGGATCCATGGCGATCAGGCCGCCCTCCACCTCGGGAACCTGGCGCAGGCTGTAGGCGCCATCGGCGCCATCGTTCTTCTGCACGAAAATAACGTCGCCCGGTTTCAAGACGTCCGCCGGCGACTTGGCCTTGACGGTCTTGCCGTCGACCAGATGGCGCATGGCGAAACCCATGTCGTCCTTGCTGACGGTGCCTTCGACGCGTTCCTTGACGATCTCGCCCGAGGCCTGGCGCGCCGGCTGAAGGCCGATCGACAGGCCGGTCTCCGAACTGTCGAGCACGACGGCCAGCGACCATTCAGGGACATCCTCCAGCCCCTTGACGTTGCCAAGCGGCACGCCCCAGTCGCCGGACACGTCGATGGTCGTCACCGGTCCGCGATAACCGCGCAGCGTGTCGTATTTCATCAACCCGTTCTGCATCGCCTTGCGGGCAATGAGCTGAACCTTCGGATCAAGCGTCGTGCGGACGGAAAGGCCGCCTTCGTAAAGCGCATTCTCGCCGTAACGGGCGATGATCTGGCGGCGCACCTCCTCGGTGAAGTACTCGCCGGCGAAAAGATAGGTGCCGTTGCGGCGCGGCGTCACGCCCAGCGGCTCGGCCTTGGCCTTGGCGCCTTCCTCACGCGTCACGTAGCCATTCTCGACCATCTGGTCGATGACCCAGTTGCGGCGCTCCAGCGCGCGATCGGCATGCTTGAAGGGATGGTAGTTGTTCGGTCCCTTCGGCAGCGAAGCCAGATAAGCAGCTTCGGCCACGGTCAGCTCGTTGACCGACTTGTCGAAATAGGTCAGCGCCGCACCGGCGACGCCATAGGCGCCGAAGCCGAAGAAGATTTCGTTGAGGTAGAGCTCGAGAATACGATCCTTGGGGTAGGCCTGCTCGATGCGKAAGGCGAGGATCATCTCCTTGATCTTGCGCTCATAGGTCTGGTCCGAAGACAAGAGGAAGTTCTTCGCCACCTGCTGGGTGATCGTCGAGGCGCCGACCTGGCGCTTGCCTGAGCCAAAATTCTGCAGGTTGACGATGATGGCGCGGCCAAGGCCGGTCACGTCGATGCCGGGATGATTGTAGAAGTTCTTGTCTTCGGCGGACAGGAAGGCTGCCTTGACGCGATCCGGTATGGCCTGGATCGGCAGGTACAGGCGCCGCTCACGGGCATATTCGGCCATCAGCGCGCCGTCCGACGCATGAATGCGGGTGGTCACCGGCGGCTCGTATTTGGCCAGCACCTCGTAGTCGGGGAGGTCCTTCGACAAATGGCCGATGTAGATCGCAACGCCCGCCGCGACCAAAAGGGCCAGCGTCGTGCCGATGCCGAAAAAATAGCCAATGAGACGAATCATACCCGCTCCAGTCCTTGGTTCGGGAATTTCCTAAACGAAGCCGCCTTCCGCGCAAGCTTTCGAGCCGGTCCCAATCCGCAATCGAAAACTCATGTCGCCACCATGTGGACAAAATACGGCAATGCCTGAATTCGTGACCGCAGGCCGTAAATAAAGGCAACAGCTGTTGTCGCCGCGCAACGCTGCCCCTGGTTGTGGGCGACCCGGAGCATGTCAGCCTCCGGTTCCGGCTCCGGTCTTGGCTGACGCGAAAAGTGCGACGGCATTGGTTATACTC
>NZ_JBFULQ010000389.1:0-5509 GCF_054049815.1 Mesorhizobium sp. P5_C1
TTGGTGTTGTGGCCGGCATCCTTCAGCTTCTTGCGCAGCGTGTGGAAGATCTCCGAACCCCAGCGAACACCCTCGCGCAGTGTCGGCGCGCCGATCGGCAGGATCATGAATTCCTGGAAGTCGATCGGGTTGTCGGCATGGGCGCCGCCATTGATGATGTTCATCATCGGCACTGGCAGGACATGCGCCTTGGTGCCGCCGACATAACGGTAGAGCGGCAGGCCGGCGGCATCGGCTGCGGCTTTGGCCACGGCCAGCGAGACGCCGAGGATGGCGTTGGCGCCGAGCCGGCTCTTGTTGGGGGTGCCATCGAGCTCGATCATGGTCTGGTCGATGTGGATCTGATTTTCGGCTTCCATGCCGCCGATAGCCTCGAACAGCTCGCCGTTCACCGCTTCGACAGCCTTGAGCACGCCCTTGCCGAGATAGCGGGCGCCGCCGTCGCGCAGTTCGACGGCCTCGTGGGCACCGGTCGAGGCGCCCGACGGCACCGCAGCGCGGCCCATCGAGCCATCTTCGAGAACGACATCGACCTCGACGGTCGGATTTCCACGGCTGTCCAGGATTTCACGCCCGACAATGTCGATGATGGCGGTCATTGCGATGTCCTCGATTGATCTGAAGAAGGGTCGCGCACGTCTTAGCCAAAGTGCCGCAAAAGGCAATCGGCCCGGTCGCAATTATTGCCGTGGCGTCAGCCTAAAGCGCGTCGCGCCTGAACGGATTCAGGCGCCGCATGCCGTTCTCTCAAAACCGGGGACTACTTTGTGGCGATATGCATCAGGCGGTTCACGAAGCGCAAATCGCTGTCATCATAAGTCATGTGCGGCGGATGTACTTCCGGCTATGGTGCGGGTGCGCGGGGCGAAACAGGAGGAGTTTCGCCATGTCCCAGTTGAGTGGTATCGTGAGTCTGTTCCTGATCGCGGCGGCGTTTCTGACGTCGTGCGACAATCAGCAATCGCCACCCAAGGCAGCAGGGCCGCTACCGGCCTTGCATGTCAGCGAATAGGCGCACATCGAATCCAAAAGGCCCCGTCTGAACGGGGCCTTTTGTTTCCGGGCGTCAATGCCAGTAAGGCGTGACCTTGTAATAATCATAGGACGCGTCGCGCGCCGTCTCGCCATCCGCGCCGGCCAGTTCGTTGATCGAATAAGCGGGTGCGGCCTTCAGCTGTTCCTTGGAGAACGGAACGACATAGCCCCCCTTGTCCTCGTCATAGTCGAGGCTGGCCCACGGAATGGCGTGGTACTTCTCGCCGATGCCGAGAAAACCGCCGAAACCTATCACCGCGAACATGATGCCGTTCGAGGTCTTATCGAGCATGATGTCCTCGATGCTGCCGATGCTCCTACCCTCGGTGTTGTAGACGGACGTGCCGATGACGCGCGAAGCGGCAATGGCTTCGGTGTGGCCTGTCTGGGTTGTCATGATGTGCTCCTCATTGTCGTTGATCCATGCTTTGACAATGAGGGGCGCGGGCGAAAGTTCCCGACTTTTTCGGCGGCAGCCGGTTACTCCGCGAGGATGAAGGTGACCTTCATGTTGACGCGATAGGCAGCGATCTTGCCGTCCTCGACGACGATCTTCTGGTCCTGGATCCAGGCGCCTTCGACGTTCTTCAAGGTCTTTGCGGCACGCGCAATCCCCTTCTCGATGGCGTCCTGAAAGCTCTTCTTCGACGATGAGGTGATTTCGGTGACGCGGGCGACAGACATGGCTTCCTCCTGCCAAAACGCTCATTTGCGAGGCGAGCGTACAGCCGGCTTATGTCTTCCACAAGCGCCGGGCCATGGGGCCATTGTCAGTTGCCGACGCTGGAACGTCCGTGGGACGCTTCAGTGACCCTTGGCGATACGATCGAACGCCATCAGTCTTTCCAGCAGTGCCGGCATATCCTTCAGCGGCACCATATTCGGGCCATCGGAAGAGGTCGAATTGTCCGGATCCTGATGGGTCTCGATGAACACGCCGGCCACACCAACGGCGACAGCCGCCCGGGCCAGCGTCTCGACAAAGCGGCGCTCGCCGCCAGAGGAGCCGCCCTGCCCGCCTGGCTGCTGAACCGAATGCGTGGCGTCGAAGATCACCGGCGCTCCGATCTCGGCCATGATAGGCAGAGCGCGCATGTCGGACACCAGCGTGTTGTAGCCGAACGACGCGCCGCGCTCCGTGGTCAAGACATTGGCGTTGCCGGAACCGGTGATCTTGGCAACCACGTTCTTCATGTCCCAGGGAGCCAGGAACTGCCCCTTCTTCACGTTGATCACCTTGCCGGTCCTCGCAGCGGCGACCAGCATGTCGGTCTGGCGCGACAGGAAGGCCGGAATCTGCAGGACATCGACATGCGGCGCGACGATCGCGCACTGCTCCTCGGTGTGGACATCGGTCAGCACCGGCAGCGAAAATTCCTTGCGCAGTTCGTCGAAGACGGGAAGTGCCGCTTCCATGCCCGCACCGCGCGTCGCCGACAGCGAGGTGCGGTTGGCCTTGTCGTAGCTGGTCTTGTAGACGAGGCCTATTCCAAGCTTGCCGGTCAGTTCCTTCAACGCGCCGGCCATGTCGAAGGCATGCTGGCGCGATTCAAACTGGCAAGGACCAGCGATCAGCGACAAGGCCGCGTTGTTGTCGAAGACGACATTGCCGACGGTTACCGACGAATTGGGCGCCAGGGGCTTGCTCATTGGATCTCCCGGAAGATGAAAGCCGCGCCCTGTCCGGATGCCGGCTGCACGACAATATCATTGCCCGCTATATCGTGTTTGACGGAGTTGGCTGCAAGCAGCCTCGAGGTGATATCGGCGCTGGGAACCGAAAAGACCACGGCGGCGAAGCGTAGGTCCGTCGGCGCGCCGGCAGGCAAGCCAAAGCGTGCGGTGAAAGACGTCGGGGCAAGCACACTCAAGGTTGCGTTCGGCAAGTGAAACGCGCCGCCTTGCCCGCTGGCGGCCGGATCGTCCACCGCCAAGGAGATCAGCCGGCGCTGCTCGGCGGGCCGGTCGCTGACCGCCACGATCTCGACAATTCCCGTGGCGCCGTTGGCGTGCGCCTGCAAGGCTGTCCGATCCACGTTCGGCGCGTTGACCCGTTCGCAGGCAAACAGGAAAGCATCCGTAGCGTTGCTATCGGATGCAAAGGCGAGCTTGAACGATGCAATGTCGCTTTTACCCGCCGTGTCGGTGAACGCGCGCGAAAAGCTCAGCATGTCTCCCGCGGAGATGCCGGCTTCGACATAGCGTGCCTGGTCGGCATCTGCGTTGCTGGTCCCCAGGACCACTGCGGAAAACCCCTCGTCACCGTGCCTGTTGCGATAGATACGGTCGCGCGCGACGAAAACATTGCCCTCGGCAATGGCCGCCGTCGCGGCCTGTTCGTCGCCGACCGCGAGCGGCTCGAGATAGGTGCCGTCGGTGAGGAAAACACAACAGTTTTCGGTCCCGAAGGGATGAATGCCGGTCGGGGCAACCACGAAGCCAAGCGCGGTGAGCCGGGCTCGTGCCACATTGAGGTTCTGTGTCGGCAGCACCAGATGATCGAGCGGATGAGTGCCGGCGGCTGTTGTTCGGTTCATGCAGGCGCGATGTGCATCATTCCGCAAACCGGTTCAAGTCTCAATCAGGCACCGGCCACGACATCGGCGGAATAACGCAGCTCGCGCAATGGTTTGACCTTGCTGGTTGTCTGCCCATAGAGCGGGTGCGCCTTGTAGGCGGCCAACGCCGCGTCATCGGCGAACTCGGCATAGACGACCACATCGATCTCGTCCGACAGCGGGTCGACCTTTGTGTTGATGGTCACCTCGAAGAGGCTGGAATGGGGAATGTTGCCGAGCGCCTGCAGGCCGGTGCGAACGGCCTCCACATCCTCTTTGCGCCGCGCGCTGAAGAAAACGATATGCCGGATCAACGCCGCCTCCTCGATCGAAAGCGCGTCGGGCGACGCGCTTCACGTCTTTGTCTTTATGCATGTCGTTGCCCAAGACCGGGGCCACTTTTGGACGACATGCATTAAGTGCCGGGGTCTTTTGTGACGACAGGACGGCCGCGTCAATCGACAAGGATGTCGCGGCAGCGCCTCATGCGGATGGGCGCTAGGTTTTGCCGGTGATGGATCGCACGACGTGCGTGACACCCCTTACCGCCGTGTCGAGATACCGGCCCTGATTGTAGAGGCCGTCCCAGATCAGGAAAAAGGCGATGGCGGCAATGACGATCACATAACGCATGGCTAAAACTATCGCACAAGCACGGTTACAACCATAGGCGTTTTAGGCGTGTTCGGCCTTTGCTGTTTAAAAGCCGGATCCACGACTGCGAGTGCCTCCACTTGGCACAGCCTGGCTTGCAGCCTGCCTCTTGATGTTCCCCCTCATGACGTGGAAGATTATCGCAGGGATTCACTGGGCAGCGCTGAAGCTCTGGCTAAAGGGCACGCGCTTTCGTTCGATCAACTGCCGGGATCAGGCAATGGCGTTCGAACCCGGCGAATGAACCGCGAGAACCGAGGCTCGGCAATTTGCGCCGACACCGCGGAAGCGCAGGGGCGTGAGATGACAAACAAGGAACATCATGGTCTGGCGTTGAGCGAAGCGGTCAGGCTGGACGAATTCAATTTCGCCGAGATCGTCAAGGGTTTGCCGGCGAAGGCGCGCATGGTGCTGTCGGCGGCCATGAACCTGCCGCGCGGATCGCTGAAGGTCAGGATGCCGGACGGACGCGCCGTCCTGGTCGGCGGCAAGGGACCGGGCCCGGACGCCGAACTGGTGCTCAAGAACTGGCGCTTGCCCGGCCGTGCCTTTTCCGGCGGCACGATCGGCCTTGCCGAATCCTACATGGACGGCGATTGGGAAAGCCCTGACGTCACCAGCTTCCTGGAGCTGTTCGTGGTCAATTCGGCCATCGGCGAACGCGTTGCTGGTGGCGCCAGCTGGCTCATCAACACCGTCCAGCGCATCCGGCACTGGTTCAACGAGAACACGCGCACCGGCTCGAAGCGCAACATTTCGGCGCATTACGATCTTGGCAACGCCTTCTACAAGGAATGGCTCGATCCGAGCATGACCTATTCCTCGGCCCTCTATGCCAACGGCGCCAACGACCTCGAAAGCGCCCAGGCCGCCAAATATCGCGCACTGGCCAAGGATACGGGGATCGGTCCGAAGGATCACGTACTGGAGATCGRCTGCGGCTGGGGCGGCTTCGCCGAATTCGCGGCACGCGAGATCGGCTGCCGTGTGACCGGGCTGACGATCAGCCGCGAGCAGCACGACTTCGCCAAGGCGCGCCTCGCCAAGGCCGGGCTTGCCGACAAGGTCGACATCAAGCTGCAGGACTATCGCGACGAAACCGGCACCTACGACCGCATCGCCTCGATAGAGATGTTCGAGGCGGTCGGCGAGAAGTACTGGCCGGTGTTCTTCGGCAAGATGAAAGCCTGCCTGAGGCCTGGCGGCACTGCGGGCCTGCAGATCATCACCATCAACGAAGCCGCCTACGACACGTATCGCGC
>NZ_JBFULQ010000390.1:0-5505 GCF_054049815.1 Mesorhizobium sp. P5_C1
CTTTGCGCATAGCCAGCAGCAGTGCCGGCTCCGGCTGCCACCAGGCAACGTCGGCAAAGCAACCCTCGAGCCCGACATGAACGTAGAACACGCCGTGCGCCATCTTGGTGCCGTCGGGCGACAGGATCGCCGACAGATGCCGGTTGTAAGGCCGCTTGTCCTTGGCGAAGCGCACGTCGCGGTTGATACGGAACAGCGACTTCTTGCGATCGCCGCGCAGGCCGAGCCCAGCTTGCGTGAAACGCTCCGTGAGCGTTTCGACCAGATCGCCGAAGGGATCGCGCAACTCCTTTTCGAACAGGTCGCGGTTTTCCAGGAACCACTCCCGGCTCTGATGGAAATCCAGCGCCTTCAGGAACGGAATGGCCTTCTGCCCGAAACCCTTGAATGCACCTTCCATCACGCCTTGCCGATCCGCACAAGCCAGGCGTCCTCGTCGATCACTTCGACGCCGAGCTCGCTGGCGAGCTTGAGCTTGGAGCCGGCGCCCGGCCCGGCGACCACCAGATCCGTCTTCGCCGAAACCGAGCCCGCGACCTTCGCGCCGAGGCGTTCGGCCATTGCCTTGGCTTCGGGGCGGGTCATCTTTTCCAGCGTGCCTGTGAACACAATCGTCTTGCCAGCCACCGCGCTGTCGGCCGAGATGGTCACGATATACGGCTTCGGCTTGACCTGTTTGAGCAGCGCGTCCAGCACGTCGTCGTTGCGTTCGTTGCCGAAGAAGTCGCGTAGCGCATCGATGACCGTGTCGCCGATGCCGTTGACCGATGGGAAAACGCTGTGCGGATCGTCGGCCGCCGCTGTCTCCTTGCCGACGCGGATCAGTTCCTCGATGGTCGAGAAGGTTTTGGCAAGCACTGCGGCCGTGGTTTCGCCGATATGGCGGATGCCGAGCGCGAAGATGAAGCGGTCCAGTTCCGGTTCGCGGCGCGAGTCGATGGCAGCAAACAGTTTGTCGAGGCCTTCGTAATTGCGATCCTCGACGCTGCGCACATTCTTGCGCGTCTTGCCCGATGCCGCCTCGCGCTGCCTAGCCTGCTCCTCGCGCCGCTCGGCCAACGCCTTGGTGACGGCCGGACGGCGATCCCTGAGCGTGAAGATATCGGCGGCTGTCTTGATCAATCCCGCATTGAAGAAAGTGTCTATGTTCTCGGCGCCCAGGCCTTCGATGTCCAGGGCACCGCGTGACACGAAGTGCCGCAATCCTTCCACGGCCTGCGCGGGGCAGATCAGTTCGCCGGTGCAACGGCGGCGGGAATCTTCCTTGCCTGTCTTCTCGTTGATTTCACGCGTCGCGGGCGAGCCGCAGATCGGACAGGTGTGCGGGAATTCGTATGGCACGGCGTCGGGCGGACGCTTGTCGATGACGACGCTGACGATCTGTGGAATGACATCCCCTGCCCGCTGGATCACCACCGTATCGCCGATGCGCACGTCGATGCCGTCCCTTATCGGCTGTCCCGTGCTGTCCAGGCCCTTGATGTAGTCCTCATTGTGCAGCGTGACGTTTTCGACCACGACGCCGCCGACCGTGACCRGCGCCAGCCGCGCAACCGGCGCCAGCGTGCCGGTGCGGCCGACCTGGATGTCGATCTTCTGCACGGTCGTCATCGCCTGTTCGGCGGGGAATTTATGCGCAACCGCCCAGCGCGGCTCGCCGGTGACGAAACCCCATCTGCGCTGCAGCTCCAGCTGGTCGACCTTGTAGACGACGCCATCAATGTCGTAGCCCAACGAGGAGCGCTGCTCCTCGATCCGATGATAATGCGCGATCAACTCCTCGGCCGACTTCGCCCGCACCATCAGCGGGCTGATCGCGAACCCCCAATCCTTGAACTTCTGCACGGCGCCGTACTGGGTCGGAGCGGGATCCTCAGACGTATAGCCCCAGGCATAGGCGAAGAATTTGAGGTTGCGGCTGGCGGTGACGGATGGATCCTTCTGGCGCAGGGAACCGGCCGCCGTGTTGCGCGGATTGACGTAGTCCTGGCCGCCAACCGCCGCCGAGCGTTGCTTCAGCGCCTCGAATTCCGCGTAGGTCATATAGACCTCGCCGCGTATCTCGATGATTTCTGGCCAGCCCGAGCCTTTCAGCTTCGCGGGGATGTCGGCGATCGTCCTGAGATTGGCGGTGATGTCCTCGCCGACGGCACCGTCGCCACGCGTTGCGCCCTGCACGAACACACCGCTTTCATAGCGCAGCGATGCCGACAAACCGTCGATCTTCGGCTCGGCCGTGAAGGCGATGTCGAGATCCTTGTCGCGATCGAAGAACCGCCGGCCGCGTTCGATGAAGTCGGCGACATCCTCGTCGGTATAGGCCTTGGCGAGGCTGAGCATGGGCACCGCATGGCGCACCTTGGCGAAGCCTTCCGCCGGCGCCGCACCGACCCTGCGCGACGGCGAATCCTCGCGCACCAGCGCCGGAAAGCGCTGCTCAATGGCAAGGTTGCGGCGCGTCAACGCATCATATTCCGCATCGGAGATTATCGGCGCATCCTCGGTATGGTAGCGCCGGTCATGCTCGGCGATCTCTTCCGCCAAGCGCTTCAGCTCGGCTTTGGCTTCGCTGTCTGTCAGGGCATCGACTGGTTTTTCGGACATGGTTTCAGACCCGGCTCATAGATGTATGCCGCCCAAAAGTGCGCAGCGGTTTTGGGACAACGACACGCATAGCAACAAAGACCCAGAGCGCGTCGCGCAAATCCGATTCGGCGCGACGCGCTTTGGTGGTCCGCGACCATAGATCAGCTTTCGGATCCAAGGGAGCAAAATTCTGATAAAACCGCGCCGAAACAGCGGGATGGCGCCACAAGCTGACTCTGTTGCGAAGCCGGGATTTTTGCCAGCCTGGCGAACCGTGCATCGTCAGGACGCGGCGGTGTTCTCGCGCAGCAGCCGCTCGGCGGCGGCGCGCGCCTCGTCGGTGATGGTGGCGCCGGCCAGCATGCGCGCGATCTCTTCCTGCCGCGCCGGCCGGTCCATCTCGGCAATGCCGGTCGCGACTCGGTCGGTGCTGCCCGACTTGGAGATCAGGAAATGCGTCGCCGCACGTGCCGCTACCTGCGGCGCATGCGTGACCGACAGCACCTGGACGCGTTTCGACAATCGCGCCAGCCGCTGGCCGATGGCGTCGGCGACCGCGCCGCCCACGCCGGTGTCGATTTCATCGAAAACCAGCGTCGGCGCCGAGCCACGGTCGGCCAGCGCCACCTTCAGCGCCAACAGGAAGCGCGACAGCTCACCGCCGGAAGCGACCTTCATCATCGGCCCGGGCCGTGTGCCTGGATTGGTGCGCACCCAGAATTCGATCTGGTCGATGCCTTCTTCCATGCGGCCCTCGGCCTCGCTCTTCATCTCGACGATGAAGGCGGCGCGTTCGAGCTTTAGAGCCGGCAACTCGGCCATGACCGCCTTGGTCAGGCCGACTGCTGCCGCATGACGCAGCGAGGACAGCTGTGCGGCGGCTATGTCATAGGTCTCGCGCGCCGCGGCAGCCTGCTTTTCCAGCCCGTGCAAGCGTTCCTCGCCGGCATCGAGATCGGCGAGATCGGCCGACATCGTGTCGCGCAATTGCGCCAGGTCGTCGACGGCGACAGTGTGCTTGCGCGAAGCGGCGCGCAGCGAAAACAACCGCTCCTCCGCCTTCTCCAGCCGCTGTGGATCATATTCGGTGGCGCGCAGTGCGGCCTCGACGCCCGATTGCGCGGCGTCGAGCGACAGCATTGCCTCGTCGAGCGACTTGACCACGTCGTCGAGCAGGCCCGGCGCTTCCGTCACCTTGCGCTGCAGCCGCCTGAGCAGGCTCGCCAGTTGCGGCAAGGGCGAGGACGGACCGGACAGCACATCTTGCGCGTCATGGATTTCGGAAGCGATCTTCTCCGCCCGCATCATGGATGCGCGCAGCTCAGCGAGATCGGTCTCCTCGCCCGGCTGCGGATCGAGCTTCGTCAGTTCCGCCACCGCCGCACGCAGATAGTCGGCCTCGCGCGCGGCCGCCGCCACCTTGGCGCTGTGACGCGACAGCTCCTGCTCGCAGGCGCGCCAGTGCCGCCACGCCTCGCCGGTCGAGCGGACAGCGCCGAGATGGCCGCCGAAAGCGTCAAGCACATCGCGGTGTGCGCCGGGATCGACCAGAGCGCGTTCGTCGTGCTGGCCGTGGATCTCGACCAGCGCKCGGCCGACATCGCGCATCAGCGTGACGCTCGAAGGCTGGTCGTTGACGAAGACGCGGGTGCGGCCATCTGCCGTCTGGAGGCGGCGCAGGATGATGTCGCCGTCATCGTCGATGGCGTTCTCGGCAAGCAGTGTGCGGGCTGGATGGTTGCGCGGCACGTCGAAGACGGCGATCACCTGGCCCTGCGCCGCGCCATGGCGCACAAGCGACGCGTCGCCGCGCGCGCCGAGCGCCAGCGACAGGGCATCGAGCAGGATGGATTTGCCGGCGCCGGTTTCGCCGGTCAGCACGGAAAGACCCGGCTGGAAGTCGATATCCAGCTTCTCGATCAGGACGATATCGCGGATCGACAGTCTGGAAAGCATCAGAACCCGGACCTATTGCATGTCGCCCAAAAGTGGACCCGGTTTTGGGATAACGACATGCACAAAGACAAAAGACCTAAAGCGCGATGCGCTTTAGAGCGGCACTCGACCATCTGGAGTCGCAGCGCCGCACTATCTTTTTGTTTGGGCACCGGATCAATCCGAAAAAGCGTTGCGTACGCTTCGGTCCAATGCTCTGGGGTCAGGCGCCGCCGGTGATCATCTTCCCGGCCTTGGATATCCACGAGCCGGCATTCTCGCGCGGCGCAAGCCCGTTGCTCTGCAGCAGCTTGTAGGAATCCTTGTACCACGAACTGTCGGGGTAGTTGGTGCCGAGCACCGCGGCGGCGGTCTGTGCCTCCGAGGTCAGGCCCATCGCGTAATAACTTTCGGTCAGGCGGGCGAGCGCCTCCTCGACATGCCGTGTGTTGGAATAGTTCTCCACCACGGTGCGGAAGCGCTTGACGGCGGCGATGTATTCGCGGCGCTCGAGATAGTAGCGGCCGATCTGCATTTCCTTGCCGGCCAGCTGGTCGTTGGCGAAGCGCATCTTTTCCTTGGCGTCATCGACATATTCCGATGTCGGCCAGCGCGTCACCAGGTCCTGCATCGTCTGAAGGGTCTGGCGCGCTTCCTTCTGGTCCTGCGTCACGTCCTTGATCTGGCGGTAGTAGCTCAAGCCGATGATGTACTGCGCGTAAGCGGCGTCATCGGTCGACGGATAGAGCGTGAGGTAGCGTTTGGCCGAGCCGATCGCCTCGTCGTAGTTGCCCTGGCGATAGTCTGCGAAAGCGCCCATCACCATCGATTTGCGGGCGAATTCCGAATAAGGATGCTGACGGTCGACGGCATCGAATTTGCGGCTCGCCTCTTGCAGGCGCCCGGCATTCAGATTGGCAAGACCTTGATTGTAGAGAACATCGGCCGGCTCGGTCTGGTCGACATAGGTCGACAGGTCGATAT
>NZ_JBFULQ010000391.1:0-5481 GCF_054049815.1 Mesorhizobium sp. P5_C1
GGCGTGATCGGTCCGGACGGGCGCGTGGTTGGCAAGCCGCTGATCGACGAAGAGGGCATCGTCTATGCCGAGATTGATCTCGGACGCTGCATCCAGCCGAAGCAGATGCATGACATTGCCGGCCACTACAACCGGTTCGACGTTTTCGACCTGAAGGTAAATCGGCGCAGATTGGAGCCGATATCGCTGATCGAAAGGGCGCAGATGTTCGACGGCGATGATGCCAGCGTGCCCGAAACAGCATCGCAGCGCGGTCATCAGGAATAGGCCGAACAGTCACCAGCGGCGACACGCCAGAGGACGGATAAGGATGCCGAAGACCTATCGGATCGGACAGATCGTGCCTTCCTCCAACACCACCATGGAGACGGAAATCCCGGCGATTTTCCGTAGCCGCGAGACAATCCTGTCAGAACGCTTCACTTTCCATTCCAGCCGAATGCGAATGAAAAAGGTGGTCAAGGAAGAGCTCGAGGCCATGGATCGCGACAGCGACCGCTGCGCGACCGAACTTTCGGATGCTCGCGTCGACGTCCTCGGCTACGCCTGTCTGGTCGCCATCATGAGCATGGGCAAGGGTTATCACCGCACCTCGGAAGCCCGGCTGCATCAGCGTACCGCGGAGAATGGCGCGCCCGCTCCCGTTGTGACCAGTGCTGGCGCTCTGGTCGACGGCCTCAAGGTACTGGGAGCCAGGAAGATTTCCCTCATATGCCCCTACATGAAGCCGCTTACGCAACTGGTGGTCGACTACATCGAGCATGRGGGGATAGCGGTGAAAGACTTCATCGCGCTTGAAATCCCCGACAACATCGAGGTCGGCAGGCACGATCCGGATAAACTGCTCGATATCTACAGGAAAGTCGACACGACGGGCATCGACGCGTTTGTCGCATCGGCCTGTGTGCAGATGCCCTCCTTGGCAATCATTGACAAGCTTCAGCAAGCATTGGGCCTTCCAGTTGTCAGCGCCTCCGTCTGTACGGGTTTTCAACTGATGTCGAGACTTGGCTTGAAAGCCGCGTCGCCCGGTGCCGGCGAACTGCTCTCCGGTCGCTACTAGACCAATTCGGGTTTGGCCAGTCGACGATAGACGGCTCTGACAGCCAGCCGCGCCGCGGTCGGCTCAGCTGTCATTTGCGAGCGACGATCCCAACTGGATCCGAGACTAGGATTCAATCCGATTCTCGAAAATACAAAAATCTTCGAAAATTTCGTTGACAAGTCGTCGCAAAACTGAAAACTTAACTCACAAGTTAAGAAATCCGATACAAGCCGGATCGTCAATGGGAGTTTAGCGATGTTGCAAGAGCGCATCGAAGGACGGTGGCTGGACTGCTTCCGGCGCGTCTTCGCGCTGAATGCGATCGGCAAGGGGACGAGGGTCGCGATCCTGTCCGAGACGCAGTCGCGTCCTGTGCTGATCCATCTTTCGGAACTCGCCCTGCACGACCAAGGCGCCGAGTTCTGCATGATCCAGATGCCGACGCCGCGCCAGACGGCCCCTGTGCCGGTGAAATCCACCGGCACCTCCTGGGCCATCCAGGGCAACCGCGCTGTTATCGAGGCGCTGAAGCGCGTCGAAGTCATCGTCGACTGCACGGTCGAAGGGCTTATCCATGCTCCGGAATGGCCCGAGATCGAGGCGGCCGGCGGCACGCGCCTGCTCGTGATCTGCAACGAGCATCCCGAGATCCTGGAGCGCACCGAGCCCACAGCCGACCTTGGCCCG
The DNA here is from genome assembly GCF_054049815.1 of Mesorhizobium sp. P5_C1. Classification (NCBI taxonomy): domain Bacteria; kingdom Pseudomonadati; phylum Pseudomonadota; class Alphaproteobacteria; order Hyphomicrobiales; family Phyllobacteriaceae; genus Mesorhizobium; species Mesorhizobium sp. P5_C1. The sequence continues at coordinate 1,733 of NZ_JBFULQ010000391.1, forward strand.
AAGGTGGCGCTGGGCGTGCGTATGCTGCGCGAGGCGAGCGAGATGCGCGTCACCTCGCCGGCCGGCACCGATCTCGTCATCGATTTGCGCAACGCGCCCTGTGGCGGCACACCGGGCTTCGGCACCACGCCGGGCGCCGTGGCGCACTGGCCGGGCGGGCTCTGCCTTGCCTTTCCCGGAAAGAACTGCGTCAACGGCCGGATCGTCATGGACGTGGGCGACATGAACCTGACGTTCAAGACGACGCTTGCGAGCCGCATCGACTTCACCGTCGAGGACGACTTCGTCACCGCGATCAAAGGCGACGGCGTCGATGCCATCCATTTCCGCGAATACATGGAGGCCTGGAACGACCGCAACGCCTACGGCATGAGCCACGTCGGCTGGGGCATGCACCCGCGCGCCCGGTGGGTCTCGGCCGCCATGTACGACAAGCGTGACATGCAGGCGGTGGAGTTCCGCGCCCTGGCAGGATCGTTCCTGTGGTCCACGGGGGCGAACCAGTATGCCGGCCGCTACACGCTCGGTCATTTCGACCTGCCGATGCGCAACTGCACGATCACATTGGACGGGAAAGTCGTCGTCAGTGACGGCGTCCTGCAAGGCGAATTGGCGTCCTGACGCCCTCGGAGAAAACCATGAGCGATATTGTTGATTACTACGACCTCTCACGCATCCGTCCCGAGGTGCAGGCCAAGCTGCGGCTGGTGAACGAACTCGGCCGCGACAAGTTCGCGGGGCGCGCCAAGGGGATCGACGATGACGCCTCCTTCCCGGTCGAGAACTACAAGGATCTGGCCGCCGAGGGCTTTCTCGGCCTCTGCATCCCTGAGGAATTCGGCGGCTGGGGCTATTCGATGTTCGAATATGCCATGGTCGGCGCCGAGATCGGCAAATATTGCGGCGCCACCGCGCTGACCTTCAACATGCACAACTCGTCCATGGCTTGGTCACGCTTCATGGTCGACATGCCGAACCTGACACCTGAGGAGAAGGCTGCATTCGCGCCGCTGCGCGAGCGCCAGTTCCGCCGCGCCATCGCCGAAAAGGCGATCTATTCGCAGCCGATCTCCGAGGGCGGACAGAACTGGACTTCGAAGCCGAACCAGACGCAGTGCCGCAAGGTGGACGGCGGCTGGAAGATCAACGGCTTCAAGAAGTTCGCCTCGCTCGCCGGCTATTGCGACTATTACACCATCGTCTGCACGGAGGTGTTCGAAGGCCAGGAGCCGCGTCACGAGGACACGATGCTGTTTGTCGTCCACAAGGACGCGCCGGGCCTCAGCGTCAAGGGTGACTGGGATCCGCTCGGCATGCGCGGCACCAACAGCCGCGACCTCATCCTGAAGGATGTCTTCGTTACCGAGCAGGACATGCTGATGCCGCGCGGCATCTTCGGCAAGACCCTGCCGAACTGGCCGCATATGATGATCACGCTGTCGCCAACCTACATGGGCGTGGCGCAAGGCGCCTTCGACTTCATGGTCGATTACCTGAAGGGCAAGATCCCCGGTCAGCCGCCCATCGACCGGCGCATGTATGCGACCAAGCGCGTCGCCGTCGGCAAGATGTATGCGCGGCTCGCCAACATGCGCGCGCTCTGGTGGCAGGCTTTCAGCGAAGCCAAGGGCTTCCCGACCAAGGGCGAGGTGCTGCGCATGTACGCCGCCCAATACAACGTCATGGAGGGTGCGGCAGAGATGACCTCGATGGCGATCCGAACCTGCGGCGGCCAGTCGATGCTGAAGTCGTTGCCGCTGGAGCGGATGTACCGCGACAGCCGATGCGGCGCGCTGATGCTGCCTTACACCTCGGAGATCATGGAAGACTACCTCTCGGTCCTCGCACTCTATGACATGGACGAGATCGATTCCGCTCCGGGCGACGAAGGTGGCGCCCGCATGTCGCTGTGGCGCGGCGATCACGGCGCCGTGCGGTCGGTCCGGTAGACGCCGATGACGCGCGAAACGGTCAAGGTCATCGGCGCCTGCGCCGCCTCACCGGAGGCGGTGTGGTCGGTCGTCGCGGATTTCTGCGGTCGATGGCACCCGATCATCGCGACCATTCGCGCGGAGCGCGACGAGCGCGGTGCGCTGGTCCGCAGCTTCACCGTCAACGGCGAGGACACCGTCTATCGCGAGCAGCTGACCTGGCTAAGCGACAGCGAGCGCACGCTCGCCTATACGCATCTCCAAGGCATCGCCGGCGCCGAGGCCTATGACGGCCGCATCGCCATCGCCGCCGACGGTCGGGGGGGCTGCATCGTGCGCTGGAGCGCAGATGTAAACGCCGCCTCCCCGCGATTGCAGGAAATCTGCAAGGGCACGAAAGCGATCTTCGAGATGGGCATCGCCGCACTTTCGGAGAAGGCGCTTGAGATCCGCAGCGCGGAGCCGCCGCCTCTACCCGCCCCTGTTGCCATGCGCGACATCGTCATCGATGGCGATCCCCGCCTCGGACTGACAACGACGCCGGACGGTGATGGGCCGCTCTGCCTGTTCCTCCACGGCATAGGCGGATCGCGCGGCAACTGGCTGCAGCAACTCGCGGCCGCCGGCAGCGTGATGCGTGCGGCCGCACTCGACCTGCGAGGCTATGGCGGCAGCGCGCTCGGGCGAAACCAGTCGGCGGTGGACGACTACTGCGCCGATATTTTGCGAGTGAAGGATAATTTCGGCGCCTCCCGGCTGGTTCTGGTCGGCCTCTCCTATGGCTCGTGGATAGCCACCTCTTTCGCCATGCGCTATCCGCAAATGCTGGCCGGGCTGGTCCTGTCGGGCGGCTGCACCGGCATGTCGGAAGCCAGTTCAGAGGAACGCGAGGCCTTCCGCGTCAGCCGCAAGGTGCCGCTCGATGCCGGCCAGACGCCGGCCGACTTCGCGCCGGCGGTGGTGAAAGTGCTGGCAGGACCGAACGCTTCGGATGAGATGAAGAAGCAGCTCCTCCAATCGATGGCGGCGATCCCGTCGGCGACCTATCGCGATGCGCTCGTCTGTTTCACCAATCCATCCGAGCGTTTCGATTTCTCGCGCCTGACCATGCCGGTGCTGATGATGACCGGCGAACATGACCGGCTGGCTCCGCCATCGGAGATCCGCGGTATCGCCGAGCGAATATTGGGTCAGGTCTCCCGGCCCGACATCCGCTACGAGACCATCGCGGATGCCGGCCATGTCTGCAATGTCGAGCAGTCCGAGGCCTACAGCCGCATCCTGCTGGACTTTCTGGGGAAGCTACCGAGATGACCGCCTTGTCCCGCCGACAGCAAAACAAGATCGAGCGCGAGCGCCGCATCCTGGCGGCCGCTTTGAAGGTCTTTTCCGAAACAGGCTATTCCGGCGCYAACATGGATGCCGTTGCTATCGAGGCGGGGCTTTCGAAGCCGACGCTTTACCAGTACTTCCAGTCAAAGGAGGCGCTGTTCTCGGCCATGATGCTGGGCGAGCGCGACCAGATGCTTGATATCTTCGAACATCCTTCCGAACGCGGGATGGTGGCCGACCTCCTCGAATTTTCCTGGGATTATGCCGACACGGTGCTGCGTCCGGACCTCTTGTCCCTGGCCAGGCTTATCATCGGCGAGGTGCAGCGCTTTCCGGAGATCGGCCGCGCCTATCAGGAGGTGGGCCCCGATCGCCTGCTGCGCGGCATCATGGATTATTTGGAAGGCCAGCGGCGCGCGGGCCGACTGGCTTTCGACGACGCCGAACTCGCGGCGCAGGATCTGTGGGGCCTGATCCTTTCGGCAC
>NZ_JBFULQ010000392.1:0-5463 GCF_054049815.1 Mesorhizobium sp. P5_C1
ACGTTGCGGTTACCATGACCTATGTTGACGTTAACCGCGCCGCTCGATCCGTCGATGTAGCGGCGGCCGCTCTTGTCCCATAGGTAGATCCCATCGGCGCGGTCCACAATTGGCCGTTGGATTCGTGTGAAATGGAAAAGGTTCGGTCGGCGGTCGGTTTCAACGGACTGCACAGCGATCATTCGCCCCTCTTTTTTCGGCCGAGGTAACGGTCGAGGACATTCCTGGTGACGCGTTCGACCATCGGGTCTTGTCTTAGCAGGCCGGCGACCCACTCGCAGCTTCCGGCATGGAACACCTCGCCCTTGCCGCGCGGGAAATTGACGATCATGCCGTTGCCGCGTTTGACTTTTTCCAGATTGGCGTCGCTGGCCTCGCCGAACAGCGTTTCGGCGGTGAAGCGGCCATCCTCGTCGGTAAGGAACTGGTCCTCTATCGGGATATCTGCGCTTTCCTCGACCTGGGATGCCATGCCAACGGCGAGAACCTGCAACCCGTCGGGCGCACCGCTGGTCGCGGTGGGGTAGGGAAGGCCGCCGCGTATCTCGAAGTCGAGCCCATCGACCTCATAGCCATAGACATGGCTGTCGGCGCCCAGCAGGTCGCCATAATAGACGCCGGTGCCGGCAAAGGCCCAATGCTCTGGCCGGTAGACCGGAAAGCCGCGCACGCCGCGCGGCGCGCAGCCGCCCCAGCCGGCATAGACGCCGCGCGTCGCGTTGAGCCCGAAGGTCGCTGAACCCGGCCGGCCGATTTCCGGCGCTTCCCAGGAATTGGTGGCGCGGGTGACGTCGCCGCCGTGGAGATAGGCGGGGTCCTCGGCACGTGCGCGGTATTTGTAGCAGACCTGCCGGCGGCCCTCGTCCTCCAGCCGCGTCTGCCACATGAAATTGCCGGCAAAGCGCGCTGCATGGCCGCCGCGCTCGACATAGGCGTCGACCGCATCGCGCATGTCCCAGGTCCAGTATTCGTCATGGCCGACGAAGACGGCACAGTCGTAACCGTCGAGAATCTCAGGTGAGAAATGCAGATCGTGCTGGCTGGCGAGGTCGACGCCATAGCCGGCCCGTTCGGCAAAGCGGAGGAAATGGCTGTCGTAGCTGGCCCAGCCGGACGAGGCGTACTTCTTCGAATGACCGGTGGCGAGCGCCCATTCCATGTGCGGATAGCGCGGCACCGTCTTTGGCGGTACGGCGACTTCCAGCGGCACACGCGGCGCGTCTTTCGGCAGCACGACGAAACCGCGGCACCAGGGGCGTTGCGTCGACACGACGGGCGAATACTGGTTGCGGTCCGGCCCGGTGATGCCCTGGTAGTGGTTGGAGCCGCCCCAGGTGTTGTAGGCAAGCCAGGTGCCCGTTGCGGCCACTTGCAGCACTCGGCCGGGTTTCTTGCCGGGCTGCGGGCTGACGATGAACAGATGATGGCAATGGATCGGCTTGCCATCACGGCCATCCGCTTCAAGCGTCACGCGATAGGCGCCGGACGGCCAGTCTGCCCCGACGCGGAATTCAAACGAGGCTTCCCAGCCGCAGCCTTCGACCGAGCACTGGTCGGGGCTGTCCTGCCAGCGCGCCGCGATGCCCGATTTCTCGAACACTTTGGTCTCGGTGCCGCCATCGCGGACGATCGCAATGTTGAATGCCGGAGCCGTCGAACTGACATGGAACGCCACGGTCTCGCCGACGCGATAGGAAAACCGGTCGCTGTAGCACCAGATCTCGCCGCGCTCGCCATCCATCCCAGGCCATTCGTAGTAGTGGCCGCGTACCGCGTGGCGACGCTGCTCCGGCGTCAGTCCGAAATCGGGGAATTCGGTCGGAAGGTTGATCATGAAGCCCTGAAGTTTCAAAGGCGCCATTTCGGCGATCTGGCGGTCAAGCGTCAAATGGAAACCATCGGGCCAGCATTCGTTAGCCGCGCCCTTGGCCCCTGTGGCCAAAAAGACTATCTCCACAAAGGGCGGCGTTTTCCGCCACCGGAGGCGGCATGCTGAGAATCCAGAAGGTCAAGGTCGACGACATCTACGTGCCGACGGCACGCAAGAAGACGCTGCATCCCGAGACTGTCCGACATCTGGCCGAGGACATCCTCGAAAACGGTATGAAAACACCGATCCAGGTCCGCCACGACGGCAAGCGCCATATCCTGGTCGAAGGCCTGCATCGGCTGGAAGCAGCCAAATGGCTCGGCGAGACCGAGATCGACGCCTATCTGGTGCAGGCCAAGCGCCACTGACGCTCCTTCGTTCGTGATCTCTATCCAACAGGCGCATTTCTCCAGATTTTTTCGCTGGCCCAGATTTTTTCTCTGGCGATGTCGACTTGCGCGTCATCCGTTCGTCCTAGGGACGCAAGCCAGATCAAACCACGCAAGGACCCATCATGACCACCAAGCTCGACATCGCTCCCGCCAATGACCGCGAACTGGTTCTGGCCCGCATCATCGATGCGCCGCGCGAGAACGTCTATCGCTGCTGGACAGACCCGAAACTGGTGACGCAGTGGTTCGCGCCAAAGCCGTGGACGACGCCGCGCGCCGAAATGGATGTGCGCACCGGCGGCTCGAGCCTTGTCGTGATGGCAGGCCCCGACGGCAATGAATTCCCCAACCCCGGCGTTTTCCTCGAAGTCGTTCCCGGCAGGAAGATCGTCTTTACCGACGCCTACACAAAGGCATGGGAGCCATCGGAGAAGCCGTTCATGACCGGCGTGCTGACCTTCGAGGACGAGGGCAATGGCAAGACCCGCTACATTGCTCGGGTCAGGCACTGGAGTGTCGCCGACCGCGAGCAGCACGAGAAGATGGGCTTTCACGAGGGCTGGGGCCAGTGCACCGACCAGCTCGAAGAGCTCGCCAGAACGCTTTGATACCGCCGGGACGAGGAGGAGATCGATATGTTCAAAACCCTGATTTTCGCCATTCTTGCTTCGGCTGCAGCGCTTCTTGCTTCACCGGGCGCCACCAATGCAGAGGAGGCAAAACCCGCCATGACGACCGCTACGAACCCACTGCCGAAGCCGGAAAAATCTGGCCTGCTGCCGGTCAACGGCCTGAACTACTATTACGCCGTCTACGGCAAGGGCGAGCCGCTGCTTCTGCTCCATGGCGGCCTTGGCACGACTGACATGTTCGCGCCGATCCTGCCCAAGCTTGCCGAGAATCGCACCGTCATCGGCGTCGACCTGCAGGGTCATGGCCGCACGGCACTCGGCGATCGGCCGTTCACCCTGGAGGCGATCGGTGACGACATGGCTGATCTCGTCAAGGCGCTCGGCTACGACAAGGTCGACGTCATGGGCTATTCGCTGGGCGGCGGCGTCGCCTTCCGCATGGCGGTCCAGCATCCTGAAACGGTGCGCCACCTTGTGCTGGTTTCGACCGGCTATGCCGCGGACGGTTTCTACGCCGAGATGCGCGGCCAGCAGGCGCAAGTCAGCGCGGCGGCGGCCGATTTCATGAAGAACACGCCGATGTACAAATCCTACGTCGCGGTGGCGCCGCATCCAGAGGACTTCCCGAGACTCCTCGACACGCTCGGCAACTTCATGCGTCAGAACTACGATTATTCCGCCGACGTCGCCAAGCTGAAGATGCCGGTCATGCTGGCCTATGGCGACAGCGACATGTACCGGCCCGAGCACGAGATCAAGTTCTACCAGATGCTCGGCGGCGGGCTGAAGGACGCCGGCTGGATGCGCGAGAACCTGTCGCAGAACCGCCTGGCGATCCTGCCCAACCGCACCCACTACGATGTCTTCTTCGCCCCCGAACTGACCGCTGCCGCATTGCCGTTTCTCAACGGCGAGACCAAGGTGAAGACCTGGGACGAGGTCGTCAGCGAAACCGAATAACCGCCTGCCGATTCCCACCGGCCGTTTCCGACGAAATGGCCGGCGGTCTTTGTTTATGAAGCCTTCGCCCGGCGCGGCTGCCTGAGATGCTTGATGCCGCTCATCTCGACGAAATTCGTCGCCGCTTCCCAAAGATGGTCGCCGTAGAGGAACGGCTCGAAAGGCTCCGCGTCGGTCAGCGGCAGCGGCGCGATCTCCGCGTCGACGCGTGGCTCGTAGAAGAACGGGATCGAGAAGCGCGCCGTCTTCGGCGCGATCACCCGGTGTCGCGTCGCGCGGACGCGTTCGCCGGTCCAGCGCTCCAGCAACTGGCCAAAATTGACAGCTAGTGTGCCATTGGCCGGCGGCACGTCGATCCATTCGCCGGCGAGGTTCATTGCTTGCAGACCTTCGACACCGTCCTGCGCCAGCAAAGTGACGAAGCCGGAATCGGCATGCTCGCGGCCGATGATGGTGCGCGTCTCGCCCTTGTGCACCACCGAAAACTCCGGTCCGCTGGTGTCGACGCCGGCATTGGCGTCACGCAAGGGGTAACGGATCAGGCGCAGCGTCGAGATGCCGTGATCGAAATAGGCGTCGAAGATCGTTTCCGGCAGGCCAAGTCCGCGGGCGATCGACCGCATCAGCGCGTTGCCCACCGTCTCCATGGCGCGGTAGTAGTCCGCTGCCGCCGCGCGCCAGCCGGGCAGGGCCTCTTCGGCCGGCAGGGGTGTCGGCTCGCACAACGGATCGTCGGAAACCGAGGCATCAGCCGCGTCGACAAGACCCGGATCGGCAAGGTCCGGACCCATGTCGATGCCTTCCTTGTAGGAAACGGCTGCCGGCTGCAAAGGGAACCAGCCGCGATAGACGTTCTTTTTGCTGCGGTCGAAATTCCAGCGCAGCAATTTCTGCTTCTCCCCGTCGGGAAGCGCGAAGATGCGCAGCAATTGCGCCCTTCTTTCCGGCGTCAGCCGGTCATCGCCGGGAAAGTCCCGGACGGCCATGAAGCCGATCCCCGAAGCTGCGGCCATGATCCTGGCGTCGGTACGGTCACGGGCGGGCGAGGACGGCCCGAACAGATCCTCAATGCCGATGGTTTCGATGTCCGGTGTCATGGCTTCAGGTCCACTGCATCACGATAAGCGATGGCGTTGTATCAAAGCTTTTCAATTGACCCAATCGGGTCGGCCATTACCTTGCCGCCTATTCTCTTCACCTATGGATCAAGGACGATGGCCAAATATCAGGGCGGATGCCTATGCAAGGCGGTGCGCTATCGCGTCGACGCAGCCCCCATCAACGAACGCGTCTGCCACTGCCGGCTGTGCCAGAAGGTGATTGGCGCCGCCTTCAACGCACGCGTGCTGTTTCGCGTCGATGAAGTGACGATCGAGGGGTCACTGGCGATGGTGAACACCTCACCCGATCTCAAGCGCGGCTTTTGCCCAAGCTGCGGCACGACGATGTTCTCCCGGCGCGATTCCGCCGGCATCATCGGCATCACCACCGGTTCGCTCGACGATCCCACGGCCTTCAAGCCGCAAATGCATATTTTCACGGCCTCGAAGCAGCCCTGGGTGATGCTTGACGATGGCCTGCCGCAGTATGAAGGCGCACCGCCAGGCTG
>NZ_JBFULQ010000393.1:0-5460 GCF_054049815.1 Mesorhizobium sp. P5_C1
CTGCCGGGCAATGCGCACGCTGCCGGGCAATGCGCACGCGATCATCCAGCCGCAGGAACTCGTCGGTATCGCGCGTCATGAACACATCGTAGTTACCGACGGCCGCCAGCTTGTCGCGCAACTCGGTGGCGAAGGCGAGCGTGACGTTCTTCTCGATGGTGCCGTTCAGGCCCTCGGCGCCGCCGTCGATGCCGCCATGGCCTGGATCGATGACGACAGTGAAGCGATGGCCCGGATTGGACACCGGTCCGGTGCCGACCCGCGCTCCCTTGTCGGTCGAAACCGTCGATCCGGTGGTCAGCGCCTGATTGGCAAGTGCCGCGTCGAACTCGCGAGCGGAGGCTGCCGAGATATCGATGGCGATGCGGTAGCCGGTTCCGTCCTCGTTCTTGAGCACATCGAGCTTGTCGACGGCGAAGGGTCCCTTGCCGGTGAGGATCAGCCGCGAAACGCCCTCGCCGAGCGCGCCAAGGCGCACGCCCCTGACCAGACCGCGCGCCTTCAAGTCCTTGGCGTTAATGGCGAATCGCGTATTCGCAAGATCGATGACAAGACGATTGGGACCGCGCAGCAGGAACCATTTGACATCGGGTTCGCGGTCGAAATCCATGACGATGCGCATCTTGGTGGCATCGCCCGCCATCTTGTAGCCTTTTGCCACCAGCGGTGCGTCGGCCGCATTGGCAACGGAGGACGAGGCGGAAGAGATCACCAGCAACAGCAGGAGGCAGAAGGCACCGATGATCCGGCCGCCAACACGACATCCCTTGTCTGTGAAGTCTGCCAGTCCCATTTGTCTTCCAGTCGCTCCCGGTTTGGCGCCAGGCGCCCGTCGTTTCGTCGAAGTGCCGGTTAGGCCGCGAACTCGATTAACGATTGGTATCCAGAGAAGGTTAACCAAGCCTTTTCATGCAAGGGTTGGAGCCTGTTCTTACGTTACGGAACTGCTTTTTGCCGGCATCGGAAATCGGGGTTGCCTTCCACCCCGCCAAATCATAAAAGCGATACTGGATCACTGCAATCCTGGAACCGCCCTCCTCCGCAGCTTCCTGCTACAGGGTTAGATGAAAGGCGGCTCCTTTCGCTTCATGCGAAAAGGGTTCAGGTGATCGCGACGAAATTTCGCAGGTGTGCGCCCGTGGCGGGGGAATCGCCTGCGTGAGGAAAACGGCCGGGTTTGTTCCCGCGCCGGCTCTGTATGAGCAAACAAGCTGGTCCGGTTCGTCCGGGCTTTGGTTCAAAAGGTTCTGCTGGTGACGATGGCTTCAAGCGCAATCATGGAAAGGTCCGCATCAAACCGCGCCATTATGGCTGCGGGCGGCACCGCCATGGCGCTCAAGCGGCGGCCGGCGGACGTTCAATTATCCGGCACCCACACTCCAGACACGCAGCAGCGGGCTTTGCCTCGCAAGCTGCGGCTGACGGCTGCCGGGGGGAAACGAAATAATGCCCAACAAAATGCTGATAGACGCCTCCCACCCGGAGGAAACACGCGTTGTCGTCGTTCGCGGTAACCGTATTGAAGAATTCGACTTTGAATCCCAGGACAAGAAGCAGCTCAAAGGAAACATCTACCTAGCCCGCGTAACGCGCGTAGAGCCCTCCCTTCAGGCAGCCTTTGTCGAATATGGCGGCAACCGTCACGGTTTCCTCGCCTTCAGTGAAATACACCCCGACTACTACCAGATTCCGGTCGCCGACCGTCAGGCACTGCTGCGCGCCGAAGCGCAGGAGGCCGAAGACGAGGAGGACGAGGATGGCGACGGCGATGATCGCCAGAGCCGCGATCGCGGGCGGCGCGGACGCCGGCGCGGTGGCAAGAGCCGCGACCGTAGTGAACACAGGCGCGACGCAGGCGCTGCCGGCGAGAGCGAAGGCTCCGGCGAGGCAGGCGAAGGCGGCGACAATGGCGGCGATTTCGTTGTCGAGGAGATCTCTCACACTTCCGAGATCATCGAACACGCGGCCGATGCGTCCGAACATGTTGATACGTCCGAACATGCCGATACTTCCGAACATGCCGATGCGTCCGGGCATGACGAGGGTTCTGCCGAGCAGGACGAAACCGAAACGCGCAACGGCGGCCCGACGTCGATCGCCGCCTCGGTCGAAGCCGATGTGATTTCCGAAGCCGTCCCGCAAGCGGAAGGCAGCGAAGCGCCGTCAGGTGACAATGATCGCGGCATGCTCGAGGAGGTGCAATCCTCGCACCCGGACGACCATGAGGTCGAATCGGTCGGCGCCGAGGATGCGCTGGAAGAAGTGCGCAACCGCCGCAAGCCGGTGCGCCGCCAGTACAAGATCCAGGAAGTGATCAAGCGCCGCCAGATCCTGCTGGTGCAGGTCGTCAAGGAAGAGCGCGGCAACAAGGGTGCTGCCCTCACCACCTACCTGTCGCTTGCCGGCCGCTATTCGGTGCTGATGCCGAACACGGCGCGCGGCGGCGGCATTTCGCGCAAGATCACCAGCGCGGTCGACCGCAAGCGCCTCAAGGAGGTCGTTGCCGATCTCGAAGTGCCGCAGGGCATGGGCGTCATCCTGCGCACCGCCGGCGAGAGCCGCACCAAGGCCGAGATCAAGCGCGACTACGAATATCTGATGCGGCTTTGGGAAAATGTCCGGAGCCTCACCTTGCAATCGACGGCCCCTGCCCTGGTCTACGAGGAAGGCAGCCTGATCAAGCGTTCGGTGCGCGACCTCTACAACAAGGATATCGACGAGATCCTTGTCTCCGGCGAGGAAGGCTACCGCGAAGCCAAGGACTTCATGCGCATGCTCATGCCGAGCCACGCCAAGGTGGTTCAGCCGTTTCGCGACACGACGCCGATCTTCGTGCGGAATGGCATCGAGGCGCAACTCGACCGCATGCTGCAGCCGCAAGTGACGCTGAAGAGCGGCGGCTACATCATCATCAACCAGACCGAGGCTCTGGTCGCCATCGACGTCAATTCGGGCCGTTCCACCAAGGAGCACTCGATCGAGGACACGGCACTCCACACCAACCTGGAAGCGGCCGAGGAAGTCGCCCGCCAGCTCAGGCTGCGCGATCTCGCCGGCCTGATCGTCATCGACTTCATCGACATGGAGGAGAACCGCAACAACCGCTCCGTCGAGAAGCGGTTGAAGGATCACCTCAAGAACGACCGTGCGCGCATCCAGGTCGGCCGCATCTCGCATTTTGGCCTGATGGAGATGTCACGCCAGCGCATCCGCGCCAGCGTGCTGGAATCGACCATGAAGCCCTGCCCGCATTGCGGCGGCACGGGCCATGTGCGGTCCGATTCGTCGGTCGCGCTGATGGTGGTGCGGGCGATCGAGGAATTCCTGCTGAAGGATTCGCGTAGCCACATCACGGTGCGGACGCCGGCAGCGACCGCGCTCTACGTGCTCAACCACAAGCGCGGCACGCTGGTGGAACTGGAAAGCCGCTTCGGCCTGACCATCACCGTCGAGGCCGACGATTCGGTTGGCGCGCAGCACTATGCGATCTTCCGCGGCGCGCTGGCGGAAAAGCCGGAAGGCTTTGTCGAGGTGCGTAGCCTGCCGGCCTATGTCGAACCGGATGAGCCCGAGGACGAGATCGTCGTCATCGAGGAAGACGACGACGCGCCGGTACAGGCCGAACAGCCACGCCAGCAGCAGCCGCAGCAACAACAGCCACGGCCTGCCGCCGGTGGCGAAGAAGGCGAAGGCCGCGACCGCAAGCGCCGCAAGCGCCGGCGGCGTCGTGGCGGCAAGGACCGCGACCGCGAACACGGCGCACCCGCGGACGGGTCTACCGTCTCCGCACCGGCCGCTGAGTTCTCCGGCTCGGCAGCCACTGCCAGCGACGGCGAGGCGGAAGCGGACGACGACGCTCCTCTCGGTGTTGCGGAAACGTCCGAAACGGTTGAGGCTTCGGATGAAGGCCAAGGCAAGAAGCGCCGGCGTGGCAAGCGCGGCGGCAAGCGCAACCGTCGCGAAGACGGTGAAGGCGAGGCCGAGGCAGGCGCTGGCGAAACGGTCGAAGCACTCGACAGTGAAGTGGCGGAAAGCGCGACGGTCTCCAGTGAGCCGGTAGTTGCCGAACCGGCCGAAGAGCCGGTGGCGCTTGCTCCGGCCAATGACGACGCGCCGAGCACGGAAAAGCCGAAGAAGCCACGTCGTGCCGCCAAGCCGAAGAAGGCCGCGGTCGAGGTCGTCGCCGAGGAGCCGGCTGCTGCCGAAGCGGTCGCGGAGGTACTGGCCGAGACGCCGGCCACGGCGTCCGACGAGGCAGCGGCAGCGACTGTCGAGGAGGCGCCGAAGGTCCGCCCGTCACGGCGCAAGCCGGCGGCCGTGGATGCGCCGGTCGTGCCGGTGGTGTCTTCGACGGTTGCCGACGAACCGGCGGCCAAGACCGAGGACAAGCCGAAGCGCGCCGGATGGTGGCAGCGGAAGGGCTTTTTCTAAGCCTTTCAGCCGCTTGACTTGATTTCTTGACAAAAGAATCCCGCGCCAATCGAAAGACTGCGCGGGATTTTTCATATCTGGCGTTCCGGCTGGTCGCGAAACGCTAAAGCCAATCAAAGTGTGAAACCGCCGGCGCAGAGAGTTATCGTCGACGGAAACCGAAGTGCCTTCTAACCTTACACCACGACGAAATCGGCGTTGGTCAGCGCCAGGTTCGCGGCCAGTGTGGCAAAATGGGTCGAGCCGCCGGCGGCACTGCCGTTGCTGTCATAGGTGAGCCAGCCGGTGTCGGTCTCGTAGATGATGTGGTCGTTGCCGTCACCGGCAAGGCCAGTTGTGTTCTTGACGAACTGGTCGGCCGTCAGCGTGCCGTTGCCGCCAAGCGCTGCGAAGATGGCATTATCGACCCGGATGGTGTCGTCGACCACCGAGAAGTCGGTGATGCGGTCGACATTGCTCGAGGCATTGAGCGCCGTGGTGAAGACGAAGATGTCCTGGCCGCTGCTGCCGGACAGCGTGTCGTTGCCGCCCCTGCCGTCCAGYACGTTGTTGCCGGAATTGCCGGTCAGCGTRTTGGCCAGGCTGTTGCCGGTGGCGTTGATCGAGGCCGCRCTGCGYAGTGCGACGTTCTCGATGTTGCCCGTGAAGTGRTTGCCATCGCCAAGGTTGATCGARAYRWAGCCATTGACGRTRTCGGTGCCGTTGGCGCCGGCGGTGYTTTCACTGACGATATCGCCGGCATTGTCGACATAGTAGCCATCATTGCCCTGAGCCCCGATCATCGTGTCGGCGCCACCTTTGCCGTCCAGCAGATTGTTGCCGGAATTACCGGTCAGCGTGTTGGCCAGGCTGTTGCCGGTGGCGTTGATCGAGRCCGCACCGAGCAGCGCGACGTTCTCGATATTGCCCGTGAAATGGTTGCCGTCGCCGAGGTTGATCGAGATGTAGCCGTTGACGGTATCGGTGCCGTTGGCGCCGGCGGTGCGCTCACTGACGATATCGCCCGCATTGTCGACATAGTAGCTGTCG
>NZ_JBFULQ010000394.1:0-5448 GCF_054049815.1 Mesorhizobium sp. P5_C1
AAGGTGGCCGTCACACGCCGTTCTTCACCAACTACCGTCCGCAGTTCTATTTCCGCACGACGGACGTGACCGGCATCGTGTCGCTGCCGGAAGGCACCGAGATGGTGATGCCGGGCGACAACATCACGGTCGATGTCGAGCTGATCGTGCCGATCGCCATGGAAGAGAAGCTGCGCTTCGCTATCCGTGAAGGCGGCCGCACCGTCGGTGCCGGCATCGTCGTCACCATCAAAGAGTAATTTGGACTTAAACCGATCTGTCGCGGGCGCAGGAGTTGCCCGCGCCGCGCCAGAACAAGGAAGTGACGCATGAACGGACAGAATATCCGCATCCGCCTGAAGGCGTTTGATCACCGCGTGCTCGACGCCTCGACGAAGGAAATCGTGTCGACGGCCAAGCGCACCGGTGCCAACGTCCGCGGCCCCATTCCGCTGCCGACGCGGATCGAAAAGTTTACGGTCAACCGGTCGCCTCACGTCGACAAGAAGAGCCGCGAGCAGTTCGAGATGCGCACGCACAAGCGTCTGCTCGACATCGTCGATCCGACCCCGCAGACGGTCGATGCTTTGATGAAGCTCGATCTGGCCGCCGGTGTGGACGTCGAGATCAAGCTCTAAGGGAATGAGAGCGCGGTAAGGGGCGGTGCCCCTGGCCCGGAACTCTAAAGGAATTGAACCGATGCGTTCAGGTGTGATTGCAAAGAAGGTGGGAATGACCCGCATCTACAACGATGCCGGGGAACATGTTCCCGTCACCGTTCTCCAGATGGAGAACTGTCAGGTCGTGGCGCAGCGCACGCAGGAGAAGAATGGCTACACTGCCGTTCAGCTCGGCGTTGGCCTTGCCAAGGTGAAGAACACGTCGAAGGCGCTGCGCGGCCATTTCGCGACCGCTTCCGTCGAGCCGAAGGCGAAGGTCGCCGAGTTCCGCGTCTCCGCCGACAACATGATCGATGTCGGCGCCGAGATCACCGTCGAGCATTTCGTCCCCGGCCAGAAGGTCGATGTGACGGGCACGACGATCGGCAAGGGTTTTCAGGGCGTCATCAAGCGCCACCACATGGGTGGTGGCCGCGCGACGCACGGTAACTCGGTCTCGCACCGTACGCACGGTTCGACCGGCCAGCGCCAGGACCCGGGCAAGGTGTTCAAGGGCAAGCATATGGCTGGCCACATGGGCGACACCCGCGTCACCACGCAGAATGTCGAGATCGTTTCGACCGACGCCGACCGCGGCCTGATCCTGATCCGCGGTGCGGTTCCCGGATCGAAGGGCGCCTGGATCCTGGTCCGCGATGCGGCCAAGGTGGCACTGCCGGCCAATGCGCCGAAGCCTGCCGCGATCCGCCCAGTTGCAGCAGGGAGTGCTGCTAAGAACGAGGCTCCGGCCACAGAGGGAGCGGAATAATGGATCTCAAGATCACAACGCTTGGCGGCAAGGACGCCGGCAAGGTGGAACTCTCCGAGGAGATTTTCGGCCTTGATCCGCGCGAGGACATCCTGCAGCGCGTCGTGCGCTGGCAGCTCGCCAAGAAGCAGCAGGGCACGCACAAGGCCAAGGGCCGCGCCGAAATCGCGCGCACCGGTGCCAAGATGTACAAGCAGAAGGGTACGGGCCGCGCCCGTCACCATTCGGCACGCGCTCCGCAGTTCCGCGGCGGCGGCAAGGCTCACGGCCCGGTCGTTCGCAGCCATGAGCACGAACTGCCGAAGAAGGTTCGCGCGCTTGGCCTCAAGCATGCTCTCTCGGCCAAGGCCAAGAGCGCGTCGATCATCATCATCGACGAGCTGAAGCTGACCGAGGCCAAGACCAAGGCGCTGATCGCGAATTTCGCGACGCTGGGCCTGACCAACGCTTTGGTGATCGGCGGTGCCGAGCTTGACAAGAACTTCAAGCTGGCGGCGACGAACATCCCCAACATCGACGTGCTGCCCATCCAGGGCATCAACGTCTACGACATTCTGCGCCGCGGCACGCTGGTCCTTTCGAAGGCCGCCGTCGAGGCTCTCGAGGAGCGCTTTAAATGACCGACCTTCGTCATTATGACGTGATCGTCTCGCCGGCGATCACCGAAAAGTCGACCATGGCCTCCGAGCAGAACCAGGTCGTCTTCAACGTCGCCAAGAAGGCGTCGAAGCCGGAAATCAAGGCCGCCGTCGAAGCGCTGTTCGGCGTCAAGGTGATGGCCGTGAACACGCTTGTCCGCAAGGGCAAGATCAAGCGCTTCCGCGGCACGATCGGCCGCCAGAGCGACGTCAAGAAGGCGATTGTGACATTGGCCGACGGCCAGTCGATCGACGTCGCGACGGGTCTCTGAGCAAGGTCGCGAGGACAGAACAATGGCACTGAAAAAATTCAACCCGGTAACGCCGAGCACYCGCCAGCTGGTCATCGTCGACCGCTCGGGCCTCTACAAGGGCAAGCCCGTCAAGGGTCTGACCGAGGGCCTGACCAAGTCGGGCGGCCGCAACAATTACGGTCGCATCACCGCCCGCTTCATCGGTGGTGGCCACAAGCGTTCGTACCGCATCATCGACTTCAAGCGCCGCAAGTTCGACGTTGTGGGCACGGTCGAGCGCATCGAATACGATCCGAACCGCACCGCTTTCATCGCGCTCATCAAGTACGACGACGGCGAGCTGTCCTACATCATCGCTCCGCAGCGTCTGGCCCCCGGCGACAAGATCGTTTCCGGTGAAGCCGTCGACGTGAAGCCGGGCAATGCGATGCCGTTGGCCTCGATGCCGGTCGGCACCATCGTCCACAACATCGAGCTGAAGCCGGGCAAGGGCGCCCAGGTTGCCCGTTCGGCAGGTGGCTACGGCCAGCTGGTCGGCCGCGACCAGGGCATGGCGATCCTGCGCCTCAACTCGGGCGAGCAGCGTGTCGTGCACGGCTCCTGCATGGCCACCGTCGGTGCCGTGTCCAATCCGGACCATGGCAACATCAACGACGGCAAGGCCGGTCGTACGGTTTGGCGTGGCAAGCGTCCGCACAATCGCGGCGTGACCATGAACCCGGTCGACCATCCGCACGGCGGCGGCGAAGGCCGCACCTCGGGTGGCCGCCATCCGGTTTCGCCCTGGGGCAAGCCGACCAAGGGCAAGAAGACGCGGTCCAACAAGGCGACCGACAAGTTCATCCTGCGCTCGCGYCATCAGCGCAAGAGCTAAGAAGAGGTAACGCCAAGTGACTCGTTCTATTTGGAAAGGCCCCTTCATCGACGGCTACCTTCTCAAGAAGGTGGACAAGGTTCGTGAAGGTGGTCGCAATGAGGTGATCAAGATGTGGAGCCGTCGCTCCACCATCCTGCCGCAGTTCGTCGGCTTCACCTTCGGTGTCTACAACGGCCAGAAGCATGTTCCCGTCTCGGTGAACGAGGACATGGTCGGTCACAAGTTCGGTGAATTCGCTCCGACCCGGACCTATTACGGTCACGGCGCGGATAAGAAGGCGAAGAGGAAATAATCATGGGCAARGCCAAAGCTCCGCGCAGGCTTGCTGACAACGAAGCGCGCGCCGTATTGCGCACGATCCGTATCAGCCCGCAGAAGCTGAACCTCGTTGCCGCGCTGATCCGCGGCAAGAAGGTCGCGACAGCGCTTTCCGATCTCGAATTTTCGGCCAAGCGGATTTCCGGCACGGTCAAGAAGACGCTGGAATCGGCAATCGCCAACGCGGAAAACAACCACGACCTCGACGTCGATGCACTGATCGTGGCGGAAGCCTATGTCGGCAAGTCGATCGTCATGAAGCGGTTCCATGCCCGTGGCCGTGGTCGCGCCAGCCGTATCGAGAAGCCGTTCTCGCACCTCACGATCGTCGTTCGTGAAGTCGAAGAAAAAGGGGAGGCCGCATAATGGGCCAGAAAGTCAATCCGATCGGTCTTCGCCTCGGCATCAACCGCACCTGGGATTCGCGCTGGTTCGCGAACACCGGCGAGTACGGCAAGCTGCTGCATGAGGACATCAAGATCCGCAAGTATCTTGAGAAGGAACTCAAGCAGGCTGCGATCTCGAAGGTCGTCATCGAGCGTCCGCACAAGAAGTGCCGCGTCACCATCCACGCCGCGCGCCCGGGTCTGATCATAGGCAAGAAGGGCGCCGACATCGAGAAGCTTCGCAAGAAGCTGATGGAGATGACGAAGTCCGAGACGCACCTCAACATCGTTGAAGTGCGCAAGCCGGAAATCGACGCGACGCTGGTCGCCCAGTCGATCGCCCAGCAGCTCGAGCGTCGTATCGCGTTCCGTCGCGCCATGAAGCGCGCCGTGCAGTCGGCGATGCGCCTCGGTGCCGAAGGCATCCGCATCAACTGCGCCGGCCGTCTTGGCGGTGCTGAGATTGCGCGCATGGAATGGTACCGCGAAGGCCGCGTGCCGCTGCATACACTGCGCGCCGATGTCGACTACGGCACGGCCGAGGCGAACACGGCGTACGGCATCTGCGGCGTCAAGGTCTGGGTGTTCAAGGGCGAGATCCTTGAGCACGACCCGATGGCTTCGGAACGTCGTGCGACCGAGGGTGATGCTGCACATGGCGGTGGTGGTGATCGCGAACGCGGTCGTCGTCGCGAAAACGCGTGAGACATTTAGGAATTTGGAGTTAGAACGATGCTGCAGCCAAAGCGCACAAAGTTCCGCAAGCAGTTCAAGGGCCGTATCCATGGTACCGCAAAGGGCGGCACCAATCTGGATTTCGGTGGTTTCGGGCTGAAGGCGCTTGAGCCGAACCGCGTCACCGCACGTGAGATCGAGGCGGCCCGCCGCGCGATCACCCGTGAAATGAAGCGCGCCGGTCGCGTCTGGATCCGTATTTTCCCGGACGTGCCGGTCACTTCGAAGCCGACCGAAGTCCGCATGGGCAAGGGCAAGGGCGCTGTCGATTACTGGGCGGCGCGCGTCAAGCCGGGCCGCATCATGTTCGAGATCGACGGCGTCAATGAAGAAACCGCCCGTGAGGCACTGCGTCTCGGCGCGGCCAAGCTCTCKGTCAAGACGCGCTTCGTGCAGCGCATCGCAGAATAAGGACGGGCTGATCATGAAAGCCGAAGACATCCGGACCAAGACCCAGGACCAGCTGACCGACGACCTGGCCAGCCTGAAGAAGGAGCAGTTCAACCTGCGCTTCCAGAAGGCCACCGGCCAGCTCGAGAAGACCGCGCGCGTGAGACAGGTCCGTAAGGACATTGCGCGTATCAAGACCATCGCTGCGGAAAAGTCCGTGGCTAAGAAGGCTTAAGGACGAAAACCATGCCAAAGCGCATTCTGCAGGGCACCGTCGTCAGCGACAAGAACGAGAAGACGGTTGTCGTCAAGGTCGAACGGCGCTTCACGCATCCCGTGATGAAGAAGACCGTGCGCATGACTAAGAAGTACAAGGCGCACGACGAGAACAACGCCCACAAGGTTGGCGATCAGGTGTTCATCCAGGAATCGAAGCCGATTTC
>NZ_JBFULQ010000395.1:0-5421 GCF_054049815.1 Mesorhizobium sp. P5_C1
CTCTCACTGTCAAGGTTCCGGCCGCAGCCGGCGCATTTGCGATTGGCACGTTTGAAGATGGCGGAAACTTCCAGGCCTGCAGCTTCCTCCGCGTAGAGAGCCCCGCTGTCAAACATCCCGACGGCGCCGTCGGCCCGTCCGGAAGATGACGGCGCCCGTGCTCCTTCTCCCTACGACCGCTCGCCGGCCAAGCCGGTGGGCGGTTTCCCCTTGAATCGAATTCGAAGCCAACAGGAGCCAGTCATGGCCCGTGCCTCTGAAATTCTCTTCGTGGATCCTTCAGTCTCCGACCTCGAGACGGTTCTCGGCAACGTGCGACCGCAAGTCCAGGCTGTCGTGCTCGATGGCCGCCGGCCGGCCGCACAACAGATCGCTGCCGCGCTCGCAGGGCACGAAAGCCTCGATGCGATCCATATCATGGCACATGGCGCACCTGGCCGGGTTGGCTTCACTTCAGGAGAGTGGTCGGCCGGGACGTTGAAGGAAGCGGCTGACGATTTTGCCGCGATCGGCAGGGCGCTTGCCGCGGACGGCGAGCTGCGGCTGTGGAGCTGCGAGACGGCGTCGGGGGATGCGGGCGAGACCTTCGTGGCGGCGCTGGAAGAGGCCGTCGGCGCGGATGTCCGTGCATCAAGATCGCTGGTTGGTGCAGCCGCCCTGGGCGGCTCCTGGGAACTGTCCGCACGTGCAAGCGCGCCCACGCCGCCGCCGCTGACCCCGGATGGAATGGCAAGTTACGCCGGGGTGCTGGCGGTTGATCTGACACTCACTGGCAACTTGACTGTTCAGAATGGCTCCGCAACCATTAACACCTACTATTTAATAGATACAACAGCAAATCCTGATGTGTTGGTTGGCAGCTTTCCACTGCCTCAATCGGGTAATGGCGTTGTCAGCGAATTTGCGGTAACTATTTCAATACCAAATGAAACTCATACTTATGTGATTTACGACGCCGGCTTCAATTTATACGGCACACTTACTCCAGGCGCCGGTAATACTTACAATTTCGCAGCGGGTCCCTCCAATGGATCCGGGGGCAATCTATTTGATGTTGGGAGCTTCAGCACCAGTACAGTTGGCGCGACGGGCCCGGCGGGCCCGACCGGCGCTACGGGAGCGACCGGCGCGGGTGCGACCGGAGCCACGGGTGCAACCGGAGCGACAGGCGCCACGGGTGCTACCGGCACAGGTGTGACCGGAGCCACAGGTGCGACTGGCGCAAGCGGCCCGACCGGTGCGACTGGCGCGAGCGGCCCGACGGGTGCGACTGGCGCGAGCGGCCCGACGGGTGCGACTGGCGCGAGCGGCCCGACCGGTGCGACTGGCGCGAGCGGCCCGACCGGTGCCACTGGCGCGAGCGGCCCGACGGGTGCGACTGGCGCGAGCGGCCCGACGGGTGCGACTGGCGCAGGCGGACCCACAGGTGATACCGGCGCCACGGGTGCAACAGGTTCGACTGGCGCAGGCGGCTCGACCGGAGCCACGGGCGCGAGCGGCTCCACGGGAGCGACTGGCGCAGGCGGAGCCACAGGTGATACCGGCGCCGCAGGTTCCACTGGCGCCACGGGTTCTACAGGCGCGACGGGCGACACCGGAGCGACTGGCTCGACCGGCGCCGCCGGTTCGACCGGAGCGACTGGTTCGACAGGTGCGACCGGCTCGACTGGCGCGACGGGCGACACCGGAGCCGCGGGCTCCACTGGCGCAACCGGAGCCACAGGTGCGACCGGCGCCACGGGTGATACCGGAGCGACTGGCTCGACCGGCGCGTCCGGTTCGACCGGAGCGACGGGTTCAACAGGTGCAACTGGCGACACTGGTGCAACAGGAACCACGGGTGCTACGGGCTCTACCGGAGCGACCGGCTCGACTGGTGCCACCGGTGATACCGGAGCCGCGGGCTCCACCGGCGCAACCGGAGCAACAGGTGCGACCGGCGCCACGGGTGATACCGGAACGACTGGCTCGACCGGCGCCTCCGGTTCGACAGGTGCGACTGGCGGCACTGGTGCAACTGGAACCACGGGTGCAACGGGCTCTACCGGAGCGACCGGCTCAACTGGTGCCTCCGGTTCGACCGGAGCAACTGGTTCGACAGGTGCCACTGGCGACACTGGTGCAACAGGAACCACGGGTGCAACGGGCTCTACCGGAGCGACTGGCTCAACTGGTGCCACGGGTGATACCGGAGCGACTGGCTCGACCGGCGCCTCCGGTTCGACCGGAGCGACTGGTTCGACAGGTGCGACTGGCGACACCGGTGCAACAGGAACCACGGGTGCAACGGGCTCGACCGGAGCGACTGGCTCGACCGGCGCAACCGGCGACACCGGAGCGACTGGCTCGACCGGCGCCACGGGTGATACCGGGGCAACTGGCTCGACTGGTGCAACCGGAGCCACAGGTGCGACCGGCGCCACGGGTGATACCGGAGCGACTGGCTCGACCGGCGCCACCGGTTCGACAGGTGCTACCGGCTCGACAGGTGCAACTGGTGATACCGGCTCGACCGGAGCCACCGGCTCGACTGGTGCCACTGGCTCGACGGGTGCGACCGGCTCGACAGGTGCAACTGGTGATACCGGCTCGACCGGAGCGACTGGCTCGACTGGTTCGACCGGCGCAACTGGCTCGACCGGCGCAACTGGCTCGACGGGTGCGACTGGCTCGACAGGTGCAACTGGCGATACCGGCTCGACCGGAGCCACCGGCTCGACTGGTGCGACTGGCTCGACTGGTTCGACTGGAGCAACCGGCTCGACCGGGGCCACCGGCTCGACTGGTGCGACTGGCTCGACTGGTTCGACTGGAGCAACCGGCTCGACCGGGGCCACCGGCTCGACTGGTGCAACTGGCTCGACTGGTTCGACCGGAGCGACAGGCTCGACGGGTGCCACTGGCTCGACCGGCGCAACTGGCTCGACAGGTGCAACTGGTGATACCGGCTCGACCGGGGCCACCGGCTCGACAGGTGCGACGGGCTCGACCGGCTCGACTGGAGCAACCGGCTCGACTGGGGCCACCGGCTCGACGGGTGCGACTGGCTCGACTGGTTCGACCGGCGCAACTGGCTCGACAGGTGCCACTGGCGACACTGGTGCAACGGGTTCGACCGGCTCGACTGGAGCAACTGGCTCGACTGGTGCCACCGGCTCGACTGGTGCAACGGGTTCGACTGGCTCGACTGGCGACACTGGTTCGACCGGAGCGACAGGCTCAACCGGCTCGACCGGAGCGACAGGCTCGACGGGTGCCACTGGCTCGACCGGCGCAACTGGCTCGACAGGTGCAACTGGTGATACCGGTTCGACCGGAGCGACAGGCTCGACTGGTGCGACTGGCTCGACCGGCTCGACTGGAGCAACCGGCTCGACCGGAGCCACGGGCTCGACGGGTGCGACTGGCTCGACTGGTTCGACCGGCGCAACTGGCTCGACGGGTGCCACTGGTTCGACCGGCGCAACTGGCTCGACAGGTGCAACTGGTGATACCGGCTCGACCGGGGCCACCGGCTCGACTGGTGCGACGGGCTCGACCGGCTCGACTGGAGCAACCGGCTCGACCGGAGCCACCGGCTCGACTGGTGCAACGGGTTCGACCGGCTCGACTGGAGCAACCGGCTCGACCGGAGCCACCGGCTCGACTGGTGCGACGGGTTCGACGGGTTCGACCGGCGCAACTGGCTCGACGGGTGCGACCGGCTCGACCGGAGCCACCGGCTCGACTGGTGCGACGGGCTCGACCGGCTCGACTGGAGCAACCGGCTCGACGGGTGCCACTGGCTCGACTGGTGCAACGGGTTCGACTGGCTCGACTGGCGACACCGGTTCGACCGGAGCGACAGGCTCAACCGGCTCGACCGGAGCGACAGGCTCGACGGGTGCCACTGGTTCGACCGGCGCAACCGGCTCGACCGGGGCAACTGGCTCGACGGGTGCGACTGGCTCGACAGGTGCAACTGGCGATACCGGCTCGACCGGAGCCACCGGCTCGACGGGTGCGACTGGTTCGACCGGCTCGACTGGAGCAACCGGCTCGACCGGGGCAACTGGCTCGACGGGTGCGACTGGATCGACAGGTGCGACTGGCGATACCGGCTCGACCGGAGCCACCGGCTCGACTGGTGCGACGGGCTCGACAGGTGCAACTGGCGATACCGGCTCGACTGGAGCCACCGGCTCGACTGGTGCGACGGGTTCGACTGGTTCGACCGGCGCAACTGGCTCGACGGGTGCCACTGGCGACACTGGTGCAACCGGTTCGACCGGCTCGACTGGAGCAACTGGCTCGACTGGAGCCACCGGCTCGACTGGTGCGACGGGTTCGACTGGTTCGACCGGCGCAACTGGCTCGACGGGTGCCACTGGCGACACTGGTGCAACCGGTTCGACCGGCTCGACTGGAGCAACTGGCTCGACTGGTGCCACCGGCTCGACTGGTGCAACGGGTTCGACCGGCTCGACTGGCGATACCGGCTCGACCGGAGCCACCGGCTCGACTGGTGCGACGGGCTCGACAGGTGCAACTGGTGATACCGGCTCGACCGGAGCCACCGGCTCGACGGGTGCGACGGGCGATACCGGAGCGACTGGAGCGACCGGAGCGACTGGCGACACTGGAGCCACAGGTGCAACGGGCTCGACCGGTGCAACCGGCGCCACTGGCGACACCGGAGCGACTGGAGCAACCGGAGCCACGGGTGCGACTGG
The DNA here is from genome assembly GCF_054049815.1 of Mesorhizobium sp. P5_C1. Classification (NCBI taxonomy): domain Bacteria; kingdom Pseudomonadati; phylum Pseudomonadota; class Alphaproteobacteria; order Hyphomicrobiales; family Phyllobacteriaceae; genus Mesorhizobium; species Mesorhizobium sp. P5_C1. The sequence goes on from NZ_JBFULQ010000395.1 coordinate 4,713, forward strand.
CGATACCGGAGCGACTGGCTCGACTGGAGCCACGGGTGCGACCGGCGATACTGGAGCGACGGGTTCGACCGGCGCCACCGGCGACACCGGAGCGACTGGAGCCACTGGAGCCACGGGTGCGACCGGCGATACCGGAGCGACTGGCTCGACTGGAGCCACGGGTGCAACGGGCGATACCGGAGCGACGGGCTCGACTGGCGCCACCGGTGATACCGGAGCGACGGGCTCGACTGGCGCCACCGGTGATACCGGAGCAACTGGAGCCACGGGTGCAACGGGTGATACCGGAGCGACTGGCTCGACTGGAGCCACGGGTGCGACCGGCGATACCGGAGCGACGGGCTCGACTGGCGACACCGGAGCGACCGGAGCAACTGGAGCCACGGGTGCGACCGGCGATACCGGAGCGACCGGTTCGACCGGAGCGACTGGCGACACTGGTGCAACGGGCTCTACCGGAGCCACCGGCTCGACAGGAGCCACCGGTTCGACCGGTGCTACTGGCTCGACCGGAGCAACAGGTACGGCTGGTGCGACAGGTGCGACCGGAGCCACGGGCTCGGGCGGTGGAACAGGTGATCATGACCACAACCATGGCAATAACGGCTTTGGCAATGGAGATCAGGATGCACCTGGTGGTTCCGGGAACCATAACAATGGCGAAAACGGCCCTGGTCACAAAGCCAGCGTCACCTCCACCTCGCTCGGC
>NZ_JBFULQ010000396.1:0-5410 GCF_054049815.1 Mesorhizobium sp. P5_C1
TTGTAGAACAGCCATTGCGACAGTTCGCCGAGTCCCCAGACGACGGCGGATCCAACGATTACGATCACTGCAAGCGTGAGCAACAGTGTGATCAGCATCGCCGCCAGCTTCGCAATCCGCCTTTGCAAAGCCATTTGAACGGGCAAGACCAGCGCGAGAACGAACAATGAGAATGCAACTGGCATAAAGATTGATTTGGCGAAATACAACAATGCGAGGACGAGGATGCCGGTTGCAACAGGATGAACCGCCCCGCGACCGCTCGTTTCTGTCATTTCTGGCTTGTCGTCTGTCGAGCGCAACGGTCGCAATCTCCGGAACGGAAGTGGCCACAGCCGAGAAGAAGCCAAGCTCAAATTCCGGCCGGAAGCCTCAACGGCAGCGGCCGGCATGAACTGGCCGAAAACCATCCGCACGGGCCAGGCAAGCGTTGGAGAAGGTGCGCAGGCGCCCACTCCGGCTCGCACAAACCGGAGCAAACTCTCGAGTACAGGCTATCGGCTGGGGCGGCCGCGACATGCGACACTGGCCATTGCTCACCACCTGGAATCCTTGGGCGCGAGCCATGCACGCGTTGCCAAATGTCTGCAACCTTTCACCTCGTCGACCGCAAACAGGTGCATGCTGGAAGGTGCAGGCCTGGGGTCGCGGGGGAACAGGACGAGGATGATCGACGGCGACAGTGCATGCCGACAACAATGCAGCGACAAGCAAGCACGTGCTCGGGCGGGCAAACAGGCGTTGCACCTGCTTCATCTCACTTCTCTTTCGGACCGCCCTCGACGCCTGGCTCCGCCTACGGCAAATGCAATGCACGCGGTAAGGACGAGGCCGCCTAACAATCCTGCGATGCCAACCCCGACAAGGATTGCCGGGGTAAGGACGCCAACGCCTTGCGCCGTGGCGTCCACCGCGCCTTCCACCTTTCCGACAATACGGGCGAYGCCTGGCAGCTGTCCGGCCAGCCAGGTCAGAACCAGTCCGCCGATCGCGCCCGTCAAGGCATCGGCTTTTGCGCCCAGACGAAGACCCGTCCATCGCCCCAGAGCGAGGCCGGCCGCTGCACCACAGATGACCTCTATTGCGAGTACGACAGCAGTCTCGAATGCGCCCATCGTTCTGTCCACGTTGCTAGGCGATCGGCTCACGCGATTCCTGAGCGGCGTTGAACCTTATGCGGCTTTGGACGCCTGACTAAGCGCCTCACGAAGGATCTGCTCCTTCGTCTCGTCCAGCGATGTCTTGAGTACGACGCCACCAAATCCCTTGATTGCGCTCAGCACCTTGTCGGCGGTCATTCCGTGGACGAGCACGAACAGTGCGGCATTTCCCGGCTGCAAGGTGGCCGACAGATCCTTCATGAAAGCATCGTTTATTCCGACGTCGGTCAGTGCGCCGCCAAGCGCGCCGGAAGCGGCGCCAATCGCCACACCGATGACTGGATTGAGGAAAATGACACCGATGAGCAGCCCCCAGAAGCTACCGGACACAGCACCAGTGACGGTGGTGTTCATGATCTGGTTGAGCTTTACGTTGCCAGCTTCCGTCTTGGTCGCGATCACGGCGTCGCCGATGTTGATGAGATATTCCTTCTGCAATGCAAACAGGCGCTGGCGCACCTCTTCAGCCTTGGCTTCGGAGGGGTAGACTATGACGACAAGGTCGGACATGGGGCCTCCACTGCGAAAATCGATGGGATCGAGATGCGCTCACAAGATTGCGGGATGCCATTTTAGGTCTCTACCAAAGCGAAGAAATTAGCCGGGAATCCCACGCCTTTGCGGTCCGTCCCTTTTTGACCGCAGCCTAAGACGTCAGAACGGCTTCGACTGGCGCCGGATCGCCGCAGGCAGTTACTTCATCTCAATGGTACGCAGCCGTCATCCGGAGGTCTGCATGAAGCGGCATTGTCTGATCGGGCTTCCGCGAAGGGGGAGAGCGCATTGGGAATTCGAACAGGGAACAGAGCACCGCCGAGTGACATCAGAAGATGGAAGTGGGGCACAACGGGTCATGCGTCGTTCGCGCCCCGCGAGCGTTACGGCGGAGCAAGATACGAAACACGATCATCGGCATGGCGCCTCGAAGATTCGGCCGTGCCGATCCCGGTATCGACAATATCCGCGACGGTCGGCCGCCGCTCCGATCAAGGTACCCGCGACGGCCCCGATTGCACCGCCAACGACCGCATTTCGCACGTCGTTACCGCCAGCTGCTGTTCCGAGCGCGGCGCCGCCAACGCCCCCGATCACAGCGCCTTTTTCCGCGTTGGTGCAGCCTGTCAAACCTGAGGCGACTGCAAGCGCAAGAGCCAATTTCCTCATAATGGTCTCCTCGTAGCTGCCTGGCAATCTTCAGCGATGGCGCACCCGGATGGGGCGGAAAGCGTAGTGCGTTAGGGCCATCGTCTTCATTCGCAGCTGTCAGCCTTTCATGAGTGCCCCAACGAACCCGGCCAACACAATCAGGACAAGACCTCCCAGCAGCCCTGCTATTGCGGCTCCGATCAACATGGTCGGCGTCAGGCCATCGGCGTGGTGGCCGATGAGGGGCCCAACACCTGGTATCCGGGCGGAGGGCCATACAAAAAGCAGACCGCCAATGCCGCCGATTATGCCGTCGGCTGTCCTACCAAGGCTGAAACTTGGCACCCGGCGGCCGAGCGCAATTCCGCTTGCAGCGCCGCAGACGAACTCTATGACCATGGTTGCGACGGCCGGCATGGCTACGCGTCCAGGAATTTAGAGAGCTCCACCATAGAACCCCACAATGCCGATTCTAGCGGACGAGCGACGCCTTGAGGCCGCGCCGCCATATTTTCCGATCTCCATCAGGATTTTCGCAGTCATGACGAGGACAATGGTCGAGTTGCTGCACACCTTATCCGAGCGGGCGCGCGAAGAAATTAGCTGAGAATCCCGTGGTTGAGCTCTACGTCCCCTTATGAGGTGGCAACAGCTCACTGCCCCTTCGGCGACGCTCGAAGGGCCGAGCTAAAGAGCCTTCGTCGACCCGCACAGCGATCTGAAATGTGTTGGTCCGGCGCTGGTATCAGGCTATCTTATCGGCGTGTATGCAGGGTACGAGTTTTGCACTCATGGATGGATAGGTTCCGTGAACAACGACTCTCTCGAAGCTACAAGTGCGACCGATTTTCGCCAGAAACGGCGATCCGAGTTGCTGACTTTCTTCGTCCTAGCTTTTGGCATTTGGCCGATTGCAGCCGTTGGCGCGGTCGGCGGATACGGTTTCCTCATCTGGATGTGGCAGATTGTCTTCGGCCCGCCGGGACCTCCCCACGGCTTGCATTGAGGGTCGGCGATGGACCAAGCCCGCAATCTTAGCCGCCGCAATTTTCTGCAAGGCCGCACCGTTCCGGCCTTGGGCATCCGGCCTCCAGGCATGTCGAACCATGGTCTTGATACATGCACGGGCTGCGCAGCCTGCGTCGAAGCTTGCCCGACAGGCATTATTTCTCTCGTTCACGCCTTTCCGGCTCTCGATTTCACCGTCGGAGAATGCACCCTTTGCGGTGAATGCGCGAAGGCCTGCCCGGAGCCCGTGTTCAGCACAGACACGCCGCGAAGATTCGCGCATGCGGTCGCCATATCTGCGTCCTGCTTTGCGAAGTCCGGCATCGCCTGCCAGTCCTGCCTCGACGCCTGTCCCGAGCAGGCGATACACTTCCGGCCACGCATTGGCGGTCCCTTTCTTCCAGAACTGAACGAGGACGCCTGCAGCGGATGCGGGGCGTGCATCGGCGTTTGTCCCGCCAGCGCGATCGGCGTGAGTGAACGCGCCAAGGACGACATCCATGCCTGAGGATCGGCGCTACCATCACATATCGAGCGCTGTCGTCTCGGTGCTGCCGACGAGGGGGGATGATGTCGCGGCGCAGCTGTCAGCGATGCGCGATGTCGAGGTCTATGCACATGAAGGCGGCAAGATCGTCGTCGTCATCGAGGGCACGAGCACAGGGGCGATGGGCGACTATCTCACCCAAATCGCGCTGCTCGACGGGGTTATTGCTGCGAACATGGTGTTCGAGCATATCGAGGCTGAGGAGGGCACCGGGCAATGACGTTCGAATTGACGCGGCGCGACATCCTGAAAGCCCATGCAGCGGGAATAGCCGCGGCGACCGCAGGGATTGCGCTCCCTGTGTCCGCCCAGCCCGTGCCCGGCGGCGTGAGCGCGCTTGAAATCAAATGGTCCAAGGCCCCCTGCCGCTTCTGCGGCACCGGATGCGGAGTCATGGTCGGCGTCAAGGAGGGCCAGGTCGTCGCGACCCACGGCGATATGCAGGCCGAAGTTAAGCGCGGCCTGAACTGCGTCAAAGGGTATTTCCTGTCCAAGATCATGTATGGCGCCGATCGGCTGACCACGCCGCTTTTGCGCAAACGCAACGGCGTGTTCGACAAGGAAGGCGAGTTCGAGCCGGTCTCCTGGGACGAGGCTTTCGACGTGATGGCCGAAAAGTGCAAGCAGGTGCTGAAGGATAAAGGGCCGACGGCAATCGGCATGTTCGGCTCCGGCCAGTGGACGATCCATGAAGGTTATGCCGCGACCAAGTTGATGCGGGCCGGCTTCCGCTCCAACAATCTCGATCCCAATGCCCGTCACTGCATGGCGTCCGCCGCCTATGCTTTCATGCGGACATTTGGCATGGACGAGCCGATGGGTTGCTACGACGATTTCGAGGCCGCCGATGCGTTCGTGCTGTGGGGTTCGAACATGGCCGAAATGCACCCGATCCTGTGGACGCGACTGGCGGACCGGCGGCTCGGCCATCCGCATGTGAAGGTCGCGGTGCTGTCGACCTTCACGCATCGCAGCATGGATCTGGCCGACGTGCCGATCATATTCAAGCCGGGTACGGATCTTGTCATCCTCAACTACATCGCGAACCACATCATCACGACGGGTCGCGTCAATGAGGCATTCGTGCGCGACCACACAACCTTCATGAAGGGCGCAACCGATATTGGCTATGGTCTCAGGCCTGAACATCCGCTGGAGATAGCCGCGACCGGCGCGGCCAACGCCGGCAAGATGGAGCCCATCGACTTCGATGAATTCAAGGCGTTCGTGTCGGACTACACGCTCGAAAAGACCGTTGAACTGACCGGCGTGGAGAGGGAATTCCTCGAGGAGCTTGCAGAACTCTATGCAGACCCCAGTCGCAAGGTCATGTCGCTCTGGACCATGGGATTCAACCAGCATGTCCGTGGCGTGTGGGCCAACCAGATGGTCTACAATATTCATCTGCTGACCGGAAAAATCTCCGAGCCCGGCAACAGCCCGTTTTCGCTGACCGGGCAACCCTCGGCCTGCGGCACAGCGCGTGAGGTCGGAACATTCGCGCATCGCCTGCCGGCAGACATGGTGGTGACCAACCCCGAGCACCGCG
>NZ_JBFULQ010000397.1:0-5336 GCF_054049815.1 Mesorhizobium sp. P5_C1
CGCTGGAAGAGCGCTATCTGGCCTATGCGCTGTCGACCATCATGCACCGGGCGCTGCCGGACGTGCGCGACGGACTGAAACCGGTCCATCGCCGCATCATGCACGCCATGCGTCTGCTGCGGCTGAACCCCGACCAGGGCTTTGCCAAATGCGCCCGCATCGTCGGCGAGGTGATGGGCAAGTTCCATCCGCATGGCGACCAGTCGATCTATGACGCGCTGGTGCGGCTGGCGCAGGATTTTTCGATGCGCTACCCCCTGGTCGACGGGCAGGGCAATTTCGGCAACATCGACGGCGATAACGCCGCTGCCATGCGCTACACCGAAGCGCGCATGACCGATGTGGCGACCGAGCTGTTGTCCGGCATCACCGAAGATGCCGTCGACTACCGGCCGACCTACAATGAAGAAGACGAGGAGCCGGTGGTTTTGCCCGGCGCCTTTCCAAACCTGCTCGCCAACGGCTCGTCTGGCATTGCCGTGGGCATGGCGACATCGATCCCGCCCCACAACGCGGCCGAACTTTGCGACGCGGCACTTCACCTGATCGAGCATCGCGATGCGCCGGTGGCGAAGCTGATGGACTTTGTCCAGGGACCGGATTTCCCGACCGGTGGCATTATCGTCGACAGCCGCGCCGCTATCCTGGAAGCCTATGAAACCGGGCGCGGCGGCTTTCGCGTCCGGTCGAAGTGGATCCAGGAGGACCAGGGCAGGGGCACCTGGAGCATCGTCGTCACCGAAATCCCCTACGGCGTGCAGAAGGCGCGGCTGATCGAGAAGATCGCCGAGCTCTTGATGGCGCGAAAGCTGCCGCTGCTCGAGGATATCCGCGACGAAAGTGCGGAAGACATCCGCGTCGTGCTGGTGCCGAAGAGCCGCTCGGTCGACCCGGGGATCCTGATGGAATCGCTTTTCAAGCTGACCGAGCTCGAAAGCCGCTTTCCCCTCAACATGAACGTCCTGTCGCGCGGCAAGGTGCCCAACGTCCTGTCGCTGAAAGGCGTGCTGCAGGAATGGCTCGAACACCGCCGTGACGTGCTTGTTCGCCGCTCGAAACATCGTCTTGGCGAGATCGAAAGACGGCTGGAGATCCTCGCCGGCTACCTGATCGCCTATCTCAACATCGACGAAGTGATCAGGATCATTCGCGAGGAGGATGAGCCCAAGCAGGTGATGATGGCCCGCTGGTCGCTCACCGACACCCAGGCCGAAGCCATCCTCAACATGCGGCTGCGYGCYCTGCGCAAKCTSGAAGAATTCGAGATCCGCAAGGAATTCGACGGTCTGAGCGCCGAGAAGAAACAGATCGAGGCGCTGCTTGCTTCAAACGAAAAGCAATGGGCGACGATCAAGTGGGAAGTCACCAATATCCGTGACAAGTTCGGCCCGGAGACCGAGCTCGGCAAGCGCCKCACCCAGTTCGCCGATGCGCCCGAACACGACCTGACCGACATTGCGCACGCCATGATCGAGCGCGAGCCAGTCACCGTGGTCGTCTCGGAAAAGGGTTGGCTGCGGGCGATGAAGGGGCATCTTGCCGATCTCTCGACGCTGACCTTCAAGGAGGGCGACAGCCTTAAGCTCGCCTTCCATGCCCAGACCACCGACAAGGTGCTGGTCTTCACGACGGGCGGCAAGTTCTACACCATCGGCGCCGACCGGCTGCCGGGTGGCCGCGGCCATGGTGAGCCGATCCGCATCATCGTCGACATGGACAATGACCAGGACATCGTTACCGCCTTCGTCCACGATCCCAAGCGCAAGCTTTTGCTGGCTTCGTATGACGCCAATGGCTTCATCGTGCCGGAGGAGGAAGTCGTCGCCAACACCCGCAAGGGCAAGCAGGTGATGAACGTCAAGGCGCCCGACGAGGCCAAGCGCTGCATCCCGCTCACTGGCGACCATCTGGCCATCGTCGGCGAGAATCGCAAGATGCTGGTGTTCGCACTCTCCGACATCCCGGAGATGGGACGCGGCAAGGGCGTTCGCCTGCAGAAATACAAGGATGGCGGCCTTCTGGATCTCAAGCCGTTCACGCTGGAGAGCGGCCTGTCCTGGCAGGATTCGGCCGACCGCACCTTCGTCCGGTCGCGTGAGGAACTGGCCGAATGGATCGGCGCCCGTGCCTCTGCCGGCCGCATGGTGCCGAAGGGCTTCCCGAGGACAGGGAAGTTTGGGTAGCTGCTAATCTCCCCCTCGAGGGGAGATGTCGCCGAAGGCGACAGAGGGGTTGGTCGGCGTTTCATGCGCGGCGCCCCACTCTGGCGGCTGCCGGCCATCTCGCCCTCGCAGCTTCACCATCATCATTTGGACTATCGTCACGATTGCTGCACTATACCAGTGCATAAGCAGGAAAGGTGTTCGGGAGAAGCGGGCGTTTGAGGGAAGCAAAAATCCAGAAACCGGAACGGCAGCAGCGCCTGTTCGGCCTGTCGACGCCGCTGCGATCGGCCGTCATTCCGCCGCTGTCGGCGGCGCGCTGGCTGCTGGTGCTGATCGTCGCCGCCGGTGTTTATTTCTTCCATGGCTTCCTGTTTCCGGTGCTGGCGGCGCTGGTCATCGCTTTTGCAAGCTGGCCGCTCTACCGGCGGCTGCTTGTCGCGGTTGGCGGCAACCGCACCATCGCCGCGACCTTTGCCATCCTGTTCATCCTTGCCTTCCTGGTGGTGCCGATCGCGCTTGCCGGCACCTACGCCATCAACGAGGTGCGCGAGTGGGTCGGCTGGGCGATCGAGACCAACCGGCACGGCGCCGTGACGCCGCACTGGATCGCCACCATGCCTGTCGTGGGCGAGTGGCTGAACGAGCAATGGACGACCAATTTTGGCCATCCCGGCGGCATCGGCGAACTGATCCAGTTGGTCAGCGGTGCCAATATCGGCAGCATCTATCGCGGCGTCCTTGCCGCCGGCGGCAGCGCCTTCGGCCTGCTCCTGACGCTGCTGTTCATGATGATCGCGCTGTTCTTCGCCTATCGCGACGGCGAGCATTTTGCCGGCCAGATCGACCGCCTCGGCGAGCGCATCCTGCCGACCAGATGGGAGCGGATCTCGCGCGTCGTGCCGGCAACGATCTCTTCGACCGTGACCGGCATGACCGTCATCGCCATCGGTGAGGGGCTGGTGCTGGGCATTGCCTACTGGCTGGCCGGCGTGCCGTCGCCGGTAACGCTCGGCGCCCTGACCGGCGTCATGGCGCTCATCCCCGGCGGCGCACCGCTGTCCTTCACCCTGGTCTCGATCTACCTCGCCGCCAGCGGGTCGCCGATGGCTGGGCTCGCGCTGTTCCTATGGGGTGCGGTCGAGCTGTTCATCGTCGACAAGACGCTGCGCCCGAAGCTCGTCGGCGGGCCGATAAAGCTACCTTTCCTGCCGACTTTTTTCGGCCTGATCGGCGGCGTCAAGACCATGGGGTTCCTCGGCCTGTTCATCGGCCCGGTGCTGATGGCCCTGCTAGTCGCGATCTGGCGCGAGTGGCTGCGCGAGGTGGAACTGACCGACGAAATCATGTCGGGTTCGCCGGCCGAAATCGAAGCTGGCCCGCAGATCGAGGTTCTGCCTGAACCCAGCGTGGTGAAGAAAGCCAGCGCCTGATTCTGCGATCCGGTTCGCGTTAAGGGGTGTTGAGAGTCAGGTTAGGCCGAGCCGAAAGCGACGGCTTTCGAGAACCGGAGCGGAGCGTACTTTTCGTACGTGAGCACCGGAAGCGCAGGAAACCGCCGTTTGCAGGCCGGCATCACCTGAATATCGACATACCTTAGGCCGGGTGATGCACCGCAAGGTCGCCACGGCGCTTGCGTCCGTCGTGCAGTTGCCACAGCGAATGGGCTATCAGCGTGACGATCAGGATCACGCCGCCGATCAGGCTGTTGCGGGTCGGTGTCTCGGCAAAGATCATCCACACCCAGACCGGCGCCAGCACGGTTTCGAGCAGGTAGAACATCGCCACTTCGGGACCTGAAATGTATTTCGGACCGTTGGCGAGGCAAAAGAACGAGATCGGCATGATGACGGCGCCGTTGAAGATGATCCACCATGGCGCATTGACCTGAAAACCTTCGCCAGTGACCATGAAAGCCGCCAGCGCCAGCGGCAGAAGGACGCCGACAAGGGCCGTGAATCCCATATCCTTGCCGCTGGCGTGCGAGATGGTGATGGCGACCGCGATGAAGAATGCCGAGCACAGCGCCATGAAATCGCCGAACAGGTGCCCGGTGCCGACCGAGCCGCCGACGATGACCAGCACGCCGAGGATCATGACCAGCATCGCCACGATCGTTACCAGCCTTGGCTTCTCCTTCAGGAATATCCAGGACAGCAGCGCGGCGAAAACGGGGTTGAAGGCCAGGATGAACACCAGGTCGGCGGTCGAGGTGTGGAAGACGGCGGTGACGAAGGTGATCGAGGTCAGCCCGTAGCAAATCGCCACGACAAGGCCGGACCAGCCGGGGATGAGTTGCGGGGCGTTCCGGCTGAGCGCGCGCCAGATCGACCAGATGATCATGGCCGCGACGAAGGTGGTGCCAGTGCGCAGCAGCAGGATCGTCCATGCGCCGCCGTCGGCGAGCCGGATCAGCGGGATATCGACGGTCAGCGTCAAGCCGCCGATGGCTGTTATCAGAAGGCCTTTCTGGTGGTCGTTGTGGGAGGACATGCAGCAACTTTCGCAATGAAATGCAGGTGGACCGGCGCAATGGCGCACTCTCTAGCCAAGCGGCTGAAAGACCAGCATCCCCCGCTTTGAAACAGTTATGAGTGGATCGTGGAAAAACTCAGCGTGAAACCGCTTCGTTGGTGTAACGCTCCCAGCCCTTCGGGCCGAGATGCTCCTGCGGCATGAAGCGCATCTTATAATTCATCTTGCGCGAGCCGTTGACCCAGTAGCCGAGGTAGACATGGGGCAGGCCCATGGCCCTGGCGCGGGCGATATGATCGAGGATCATGAACGTGCCGAGCGAACGATCCTCGAAATCGGGATTGAAGTAGGAATAGACCATCGACAGGCCGTCGGCCATCTTGTCGGTGAGCGCCACCGCGATCAGTTCGCCCTGTCCCTTGCCGGTGATGAAGGTGTCGGGCCCGCGCCGCCGGTATTCGATCACCTTGGTGTCGACATGGGTGTCCTCGACCATCATGGCGTAGTCGAGCACCGTCATGTCGGACATACCGCCACGCCGGTGGCGGGCGTCGAGGTAGCTGCGAAATAGCGAATATTGTTCGGTCGAGGGCTCGGCATTGTGCATGTAACCGACGAGGTCGGAATTGTGCTGCAGCACCCGCTTCATGTTGCGGCTGGCGCTAAATTCCTGGGCGAGGATGCGTACCGAAACGCAGG
>NZ_JBFULQ010000398.1:0-5315 GCF_054049815.1 Mesorhizobium sp. P5_C1
CATTGAACGGGCTTGTTTCATCTCCAATGCTGCCGGGCATCAGTCCCCAAAGACAGGCGGCATACTGCAGATTGGCGAAATTCAGCAGCCTGCGAAACATTTGATCCGTACGATCTTGGTTGGCCGCCAGATCAAGAATTTCGCTCCGATAGTTGGCGATCACGGCCATTTGGCCGTGAGTTAAAGCTGGGATTTGAAGACCTGATCTGTCCAGGTCTAACTTCTGGCGATGCGCCTGCGCCGATTCCGCAATCATCGAGAGCAGCAAAAGACAGAAACACCATGCCGCGGCGCGCGTGGACACCCGGATGCTCCGCGGCATCCCGGAATGGCCTAGCGGACCGCCACGCTTGCCACCGGTCGACCGTCGCGACGCTCGACCAGCCTGCGCTTGGCGACCACTCCGAAAAGCACGCCGATCGCAGTCCAAAGAACCGTCTGGATACCGAGTGAAGCAAGGCGGAAATTCCACAGTACAGCGGCAGAAAACTGCTCCGGAACTTCATTGATCGGCGGCAGCGCATATTCGGCAAGAGATATCACGAGAAAATAGGCACCCCCCGCCGCTATCCAGGCATTCCAGATTCCGTATTGTGATGCCAAGCGTCTGGCGAGGCCTATCGAGGCCACTGCCGCCAAGATCGACACGGTCAGCAGTACAAAGAAGAGCTGGGTGCGCGCCTGGATCGTTTCGGGATCACCCACGGAAGGTGGGTTGGACGGATATTTGAACTGCGGCACCAGGATGATCGCGACGAATCCGACCAGCGCGATTAGTGCTGCCGTGCCGCGCGGTCCAAAGCCACTGACCCGTCCCTGGACATAGGAGAAGACCAGCGCGAAAAGCCCGCCTATGGACGCGCCATAGACGAGAATGCCTGTGAGCAGGCCGATACCGGCCTGGGTCGAACGACTGACGAGTTCGGGCTCTGGCGCCTCGCCTGCGGCCTGCGCCTGCTGTTCCTCGAAAGCGATCGCGTGATCGACCTGCGGCTCGCCGAACGCACGGGCGAAACCGAAAGCAAATAGGCCGGCTATGATGCCAACTAGCATGCCCCGCACCAAAAGACTCCCAACCATGTCATTGTTCCTTGGCTAGTGGCAGGGAAAGCCGAGCAGATGGCGGCCGTCGTGGACGAATTCGTGGACGTACATGCCACGGATCAGCGACGTCGCGCCCTCTTCGGCACCGATGAAATAGATCGCCAGCATCAGCATCAGCCCGCCAAAGATGGCCCAAGGCAGAAGCTCGCGAACCGGAATGGGTGCCGGCAGGGCAACGGGTTTAAGAGCGATTTCGGACATGGAAGTTCTCCTGAACGGTGTTTGTTGGAATGACTGGGCAACGAAATGTTCGTCCGCCCCCACTCTGCGGTTGCGGCGCTGCTGCCGGCTTGTGGTTCACGCCAGCCGGGTCGCTGGCGCGCGGCAACTGTGATCGTGGTCATGAGAATGATCGTGATGATGATGGTGGTGATGAGAATGACCATGATCATGTCCGTCAAGGCTGAGCGGTTCGCCAAAGCTGCGGTGTTCGTCAGCGTGACGCCATTGTTCCTTGCGCGCCATCAGCTCATCGAAGCTTGACAGCTTCTTGTCGGTCACCAGTTTCTCGAGCGCGGCAAGCCATTGATGATAGTAGATCCCGTTGTGGTTTTCCGGGTCGAGGCCATAGGTCTTGCCGAGTTCGATTTCGGCGCTGATGTAGTTCACCCATTCCCGCCACTGGAAATAGCCGTTGCGGTGAAGCGCGAGAACGATCCCGAACGCGGTGAGTTGCCAAGGCTCGGCAAAGAGCGGTCCGCCTTCATTGCGTGGAAGGCCGGGAAGCTGATCGAGACTGCTATTCTGGTCCATGGAAAAATCCTCTTCATGCCGGAGTGGATGAGAAGCTGGAAAGCGCGCTAGTCCGCGCTCTCGAGGTAATCGTCCCAGGCGTCGACATACATCCGGTCCTGCGGATGGCCGGCGTCGCCCCACAACTCGCGAGCCGTGAAGACCACCGTGTAGACGTGCTGTGGCTTGGGGCCATTCCGGTGGGCGCTGGTGTCCGGGAACACGAACACGCCGTGATCGAAAGTAACGGTTCCGGCCTTGCCCCTGATATAGGCAGRCAGCCGGTTGTGCGCGACCTGGTTCAAATTGACGACCGTTACCCGGTCGCCGGCCTTGAACTTCGGCGGGACGTTTGCATCGACGCGGGCCGGATCGCCTGTGGCCAGAACCGTCGGCACCATATCGGGGGTGAGCATGTTCATGCTGCTTTTCCTTTCATGAGTTGGGCATGGCGGGCATCGACTTCCTCGCGGGTAACGATGCCGGCATCGATGCAGTTCTGTTCGACGGTGCAGAGCCACTTCTCGTAGTAGCTCGACATCAGATAATGGCGCGGATCCATCTTCTCGATCGGATGCCGGAACTGGTCCACGTTGTAGATGCCGGCTGCGAAGCACGCGATCATCATCGATAGCATCCGCCCCTCCCATTCCTCGTGGAAATAGGGTTCGTTCTGTTCAACCAGCACCGGACCGAAGCCGTGCTTGCCGCCAACGTCATGAATTCCATTCATGGTCTGATCCTTTTGCCAGAGCCTAGTGCGAAGGTGATTGCGCTACGCCGGTTCCGATCATGGAATCGCGGGTAACGAGAGCGGCCAATTCCTGTTCGGTCAGGCTTTCAGTGCCTGCTGGACGCATCGGCAGCACCAGGTAGCGGAGCTCGGCCGTGCTGTCCCAGACCCGCACCTCGACATCATCGGCGATATCGAGCCCGAATTCCTTGAGGACGCTTCGCGGTTCGATCACCACCCGTGCCCGGTAGGGCGCCGACTTGAACCAGATGGGAGGCAAGCCGAGCGTCGGCCAGGGATAGCAGGAGCAGAGCGTACAGACGACGACGTTGTGCACCTTTGGCGTGTTCTCAAGGACAACCATGTTCTCGCCCTGCACGCCGATATAACCAAGGCTCTTGATGGCGGCGGTGCCGTCCTCCAGCAGCCAGTTCCTGTATTGCGGATCGGTCCATGCCTTGGCGACGACCTTCGCACCGTTCTTGGGTCCCATCTGCGTCTCGAAGGTTTCGACGATCAGATCGAGGGTCGCAGGATCTATCGCCTTCTTCTCGGCGAGCAGAGATTCCAGCGCTTTGACGCGCAGGCCGACCTCGGGGATCAGCACGTTAGCATGAGTGTGACTGTTGTTCTTCATGACTTACCTCACTGATATTGTTCGAAGATTTCCGTCTGGGATGGCAGCTTGCGGTCAGGCGACGGCCAGCGCCGGCTTGGTCAAGGCGGCGGCGAACTTGGCCGATGCGAAACCGAACAGGGCGCCGCCGATCATCGATACCGGAACCACCACCAGCGAGTTCTCGAAAGACGCCGAGAGCAGTTTCGCCAAAGCGAGCCGGTCAGGCGTCTGCAGCAGGAACGCGAATGTGCAGGCATAGCCGAACGTCGTGCCCGGCACGGAAGCCAGGGCCGGAACCTGCGATGCCAGGATGTAGATCACAACCGTGATGAACACCACGATGGCAGGCCAGATTTGGGGCCCAACAAAGTTGCCGATAGGCAGGCCGAGGATCATGACAGCGCCTAGCCAGCCCATGAAACAGCCGAAGATATTCGAGACGATCGTGCTCTTGAGCGCGGCTTCGTCGCCGCCCGACTGGAAGAAGCAGGCCCAGGCGACAAAAGCCGCCCAGACCAGAATTGTGCCGATGGAAAGAAACGCCCAGGTGCAGATCGCGCCGAGGACGCCAACGCTCAGAGCCGTTGCTATGACAGGTTTCATTGCCGGGTTCCCCATTGTCTTTTTTCAGAACTAAAAAGGCCCGCCACCGTCACCGGTGAGCGGGCCTCATCGCCATAAGCTCTCATTTTCACGAGCTTTATCTATTCATGCTGCGCCTCTTTTGGGCGCTCGCTTTTTGTTCCTATTTAGCGTCGCTGAGGAATTTTTCTTTGTCAACCGTTATTCATGCGAATTTTGCAAAATCAACAAATCACCTGAGTTTTGTAAAACAAAACAGATACTTATGTGATGCCCGTAGCGCCGTGACAAACCGTCGGAAATAGAATTTGACATTTTTGCCGATCTGACGGACGATTTGATTGGATTTGCCGGCTAGCCGGTTTGAACAAAAATTGAGGGATCAGGACGATCCTTCGCGGCAACGAAGCCCTGACGCCTTCCAAGGCCTCAGGGCTTATTTTTTTGGGGCTGAGCTATTTTGGGCGAAAAAGCGAAAATCCCGGTCGGCGTGCTGTTTTCCACGACCGGGCCATACGCCACGGTCGGCGAGGCGATGCTCAATGGAACGCTGCTCGCCGTCGAGGAAGTCAACAGATCGCCGGACTTCGATTTCGAG
Organism: Mesorhizobium sp. P5_C1; assembly: GCF_054049815.1. Classification (NCBI taxonomy): domain Bacteria; kingdom Pseudomonadati; phylum Pseudomonadota; class Alphaproteobacteria; order Hyphomicrobiales; family Phyllobacteriaceae; genus Mesorhizobium; species Mesorhizobium sp. P5_C1. The sequence continues at coordinate 4,369 of NZ_JBFULQ010000398.1, forward strand.
CTGGCACCGCTTGTTCGAAATCCTGGAGGCGAAACGGCTGAGTACGCTTCGATCTGCCGGGATCTCATCATCAACTCCGATGTTGCGCACATCGTCGGCTGCTACACCTCTTCCAGCCGCAAGGCGATCGTGCCTGTCGTTGAGAAATACGATGCGCTACTTTGGTATCCCTCGCACTACGAAGGCTTCGAAAGCAGCGGCAATGTCGTCTATCTTGGTGCGTCGCCGAACCAGCACATAGTGCCCCTGGCGCAATATATGGCCTCAAGGTTCGGCGCTCGCGTCTATTGTTGCGGCTCGGACTATATTTGGCCTTGGGAAAGCAATCGCGTCATGCGCGAAATCGCCGAGAATTTTGGCGGCGAGGTGCTCGCTGAGCGCTATCTGGCTGTCGGATCGACCGAGGTTACCGGGCTCGTTGAGGAAATCCGTCTCCTACGGCCCGATTTCGTGTTCAACACGCTTATCGGCGAATCCAGCTACGCATTCTTGCGTGCTTTTCGTGATGCTGGACTAGGAACCCAAGGCGACGTTTCCATTCCCATCGCCAGTTGCACGCTCTCCGAACCGGAACTTCGCACGATCGGCGATCCCGCAGCGCTCGGCCACATTACCTCCAGTGTCTACTTCCAGTCGCTGGACAACCCACAAAATCATGCCTTTGTCGAAAATTACAGAACGCGTTTCGGCCAGCAGAAGGTGACCTCGGCAGATGCCGAAGCTTCGTACAATTCCGTTCACATGCTTGCACTCGCGCTTCGGTCTGCAGCCTCGACGAAAGCATCCGACATACTCGCCGTACTCGGCGACTGTGATTACGATGCACCGCAAGGACGGATCCGCATCGACACGGAAAACAACCATTGTTACCTGACGCCGCGCATCGGCGTATCGAGCGCCGGCGCGGAATTCACTATCGTCGCGGCCGCGCAAAAGCCTATCAAGCC
>NZ_JBFULQ010000399.1:0-5298 GCF_054049815.1 Mesorhizobium sp. P5_C1
CTCTCTCGGGAGGCAATCTGCAAAAGGTGGTGATTGGCAAATGCTTGGCCGTACAGCCACGCCTGCTCCTGCTCAACAACCCAACGCGCGGCGTCGACATCGGCGCTCGCACGGAGATCTATCGAATCATACGGCAGAAGGCGGCGGAAGGCCTCGCCGTGATCCTTTCTTCGGAAGACATGCCTGAACTGATCGGTATGTCGGACCGCTTGCTGGTGCTCCGGCAAGGACATGTCACGCATCGCATCGAGACTGCAGCCGATGCCACCGAACACGACATCATTGGACATATGGCCTGACCATGGACACAAACGAGACCGCGAGCACCGCCATGACGCCGAGCGCAAGCGGCGAAAAAATCCGCAGCGCGAGCAGCTTCGAACTCCTCAAGCGCACTTTTCCGCTCGCGATGCTCGTTCTGCTCGTCGTCATATTCTCTCTGTCGTCGCCGCGCTTTCTCACCTTCAGCAACTTTCTCATCGTGCTTCAGCAGGGCACTGTGCTGCTGGTCGCGGCGCTGGGCATGACCTTCGTCATCATGGCGGGCTCGATCGATCTTTCGGTCGGTTCAATCGTCGCCCTCGCGGCATTGGCAACGGCCTTGACGGCCGATCGTCTCGGCGCTGCGGCAATCATTCCGGCCATTGCTGTTGGTGCGGTTGCCGGTTTGATCAATGGCGTGCTCCTCGCCAAGGGCAAGGTCCCGTCCTTCATAGCCACCATGGGGGCGATGGTGGTGTATCGCGGCATCGTGCTTCTGTTCACCCGCGGCGCTCCAGTGTCGATAGACGACGAGCAATTCCTCAACGCCTATGCCGAACGTACTTTGGGCATTCCCAATTCGGTGATCATTGGCCTGGTGCTGATGGTCCTTGCCTATGGCATCATCAACAGGACGGTGTTCGGACGCGAGGTCCGCGCCATCGGCGGTGGGGAACGCGTCGCCATCTTGACCGGCATTCAGGTCGCCCGCGTGAAAATCTACATGTATGTGCTTCTCGGGGCCCTGTGCGGCATCGCGGGATTGCTGCAGGGCGCGCGCGCCATGGCCGCCACAGCGCAGCTCGGGGAAGGGCTTGAACTGGATGTCATTGCTGCCGTCGTGGTCGGCGGAACGCCTTTAACCGGAGGTGTGGGCAGTGTTGTTGGTACCGCGCTTGGCGTTCTGATCATCACGCTTCTGTCGAACGGCATGAACATGACCGGTGTCGATCCATACCTCCAGAATATCRTCAAGGGTACGGTTCTCGTTTGCGCCGTATTCGTCACCATCGATCGTAAGAAGATTGGCATCATCAAGTAGCGACAGACCGGCTTCGGAGGGATCGCTAATCATAGTAACTATCGTCGTCTTTCGCTTGTCTGGATCGATCCGGCCCGTCTAGCGTGCCTATCACAGCCGCAAGGCGACCTTCCTCCCTTCGTGGAATGCGTAGGGCGCCTGGCGTGGAGCGGCGGCATCGCCGACCTCCGTGAAAGGTTGCGATGTGCCTTTCAACTCTTTCGCCAGCCAATCCGCCGCCACGTTGGTGGTTGCGAGAACAAGGCAATCGCCCGGTACGAAACTTTCTTCACGGGTGTTGTGGTCGACGACGGTCACGCCGTCCCCGTGCCACTCCAGAACGCTGACGTCCACGAACCATTTGACGCCAAGCTGGCGCAATGTCCGTCGCAGCGGGAAATCGGCAGCTGTCCGCTGCAGTTCCTTGCCGACCAGCGGATCGGGCGTGAGAATGGTCACTTGATGGCCATCCTCGGCAAGTTTCCAGGCTGTGCCACCGCCGCGCCAGCCTCCGCCCTCGTCGAGCAAAAGCACGCGCTTGCCGGGTCGCGCATGGCGGGCCATCACGGCTTCGATCGAGAAGACATTGCCCTTTTCGATGCCTGGCAGGCTCGGCATTGCCGGCAGCGCCTTCTGAAATCCGGTTTCTGGAGACACCGACCCTGTGGCCAGGATGACGGTGTCGGCTTGGAATGAGGGGATTTCCGATGCCTCGACATAGGTGTTCAGCCGTATGTCGACATTCAGCTTGCTGAGCTGGCGCTCATACCAGCCAAGAAGGTCGAGGATTTGCCCCCGGCGCGGCTGCAGCCCGGCGAGCAGAAAGTTCCCGCCCAGTCTGCTGGAGGCTTCGGCCAGCACCACGTCGTGACCCCGTTCGGCGGCAACGCGTGCCGTCTCGAGGCCAGCGGGACCGCCGCCGACGACAAGTACCCGTTTTTTGATGGCGGCGGCCGTGAACCGGTCACCGCCCCATTCAAACTCGCGTCCTGCCGAGGGATTGATAAGGCAGCTGATCCAGTAGTCGCGTGAACGGCGGCCCCAGCACATCTGGTTGCAGGAAATGCACCCGCGCACATCGTCCGGCCGGTCTGCCGCGGCCTTGCGTGCCAGATGCGGGTCGGCGATCTGGCCCCGCACGATCGAGACCAGGTCCGCAGCCTTTTCGCCGAGCACCGTTTCGGCATTTTCAGGCGTCCTGATATGGCTCTCGGCCACCACGAGGGCCGTCTTGACCACGCCCTTGAGGGTCGCCGCAAGATCGGCGCCAAGTTTCTCCGGGTAGAGAAAAGTCGGCATTATCTTGTAGAAATCGAGGTAGCTGCCGGTTCCGCAGGTCACGTAGTCGATCAGCCCCTGCTCATCATGCAACCGAATGATCTCCGCCAGTTCCTGGCGACTGAGCGCGACTGTGTAGTCGGGCTCATCGCTGACCGAGAGCCCAACGATAAAATCTCGACCGCATGTTTCCCGGATGCGGGTCAGGATCTCGCGGGAGATCCGTGTGCGGTTTTCGAGCGAGCCTCCCCATTGGTCTTCGCGTTGGTTTGTCCAGGGCGTCCAGAATTGATCGATCAGCCCGACATAGGCAGCCCAGACTTCGACACCATCGAAACCGGCTTCCCGGCAGCGGCGCGCGGCCTGAACGAAGCCGTCGATGGTCTCCCAGATCTCATCCTGCGACATAGCGTGGGAACCGTCGCTGTCATGGTAGCTCGGAAGGCCCGAGGGCGACCAATGTGCGTGAAATGAGTTGTCCGAATCGCCATGCGCACCGACGTGGTAGAGTTGCTGGATGGCGATCGCCCCGTGGTCCTTGATCGCCCGCGTGACCTGTTGGAAATGAGGAATGACGCTATCGTCGCCAGGTCGGAAATTGCCGCGTGTCAGCACGGCGGCTTGATGGACGGGCATGGGTTCGACAACAATCATGCCGGCCCCGCCAATCGCTCGTTCGGCATAGTAGGCAACGTGCCGTTCGGTCGGCACGCCATTTTCGGCCATGTTGGCGGTGTGAGCCCCGAACACGATCCGGTTTCGCAGGGTGCGACTGCCCAGCGTTACAGGTGAAAACAGATGCGGAAAGAGTTTTGACATTGTACATCACCTGCGGGTCGGAGGACGGCAAACCGCCTCGTGTGGCAATCAGGAGKCTTGTCCCATACTCACGGATTTCTGAAGCGCTGCAGCAAGTCCGTCTGCCACGGTCGCTTCAAATCCGGCTGCGCGCATGGCCTCGATTGCTGCTGCGGTGGTGCCGCGGTAGTCGAGGAAGGTCTGGACGATGTCTTTGGGATTGTCTGCGCGAGCCTCGAGGAGTTTTCCCGCTCCAATCAGCACCGCGCTGACGCTCCTTCGGGCAATGTCCGGGCTTATTCCTCGACCGACGGCATCGTCCATCATCGCTGCGGCAAGGAGGGCCGGAAAGGCCGGGCCGGATCCGGTGAGGCCCGTCAGATAGTCGATATCTGCTTCACTTTTGACTTCATCTGCGGCGCCACAGGCCTCCAGAATCCGACGGGCGACATCGCGGTCATCCGCAGTGACACCCCGAGAACCTATCCAGGGAGTATAGGAATTGCGCACCTCTGCCGCAGCATTCGGAAGCGTGCGCACGACGCGTTCGGTCTTGAGACGTCGAGCCAGTTGGTCGAGAGGCACTCCGGCCATGACCGACATGGCGAGCTTGCCATACGCAGAGATGTCGATGGCAGGCCAGTCCTGGGGGCGGACCGATACGATGATGACATCGGATCGGTCGGCCAGTTCCTGATTGTCCCTGGTCCATGTGGCGTTTGGCAGAAAGCCGGGTTGCCCGCTTCTGTAAGAAAGCGTGAGGTGCTGAGCGGCGACTATCTGTGCATCGATGATGGCCTCGGCGATGGCCCGTCCAAGCCAGCCACCTCCGCCAATTATTCCGATGCTCAAGGGTTCGCCCATCGTCGAAACTCTTCCTCAACCCGCGGAATGGCCATGTCTGGCGAAGAACCGATCCAGCTCCCGCTTCTGTGGGGCCTCGCCCGTAAAAATCTCAACGTACCCGGGAATGCGCTTCATGCGGACCGCGAGATCTTCCCTGGTCTGCATTGAGATGTAGCCGATCTGGACGAGGTAGATGGTGCGCGCTCGAACATCGGCCGAGCCTTCTTCGTAGCCATACCGGACGAACATCTGGCTCATTGCATCGAGGCGCGTCTGATCGGCTGTCTGTACCTCCGCCAGGATCTCGGGAGATTGAAGCGCCCAGCTTCTGACTGCGAACTCGAACTGGGAGTCGAACAAGGTCTTGTCGAGCCAGCAGTCGAAAACGTTCAGCATCGCTTCGGCCACTGTCTCGGCATAGGCCTCAGCCTGCTTGACGAGGTTGCCGGTATTCTTATCCCGCCATCGGATCAATAGGGCCGCCAACAGTTCTTCTCGATCCTTGAAGAACCAATAGAAGCTGGTGCGGGACAGGCCCAGCTTCTTGGCCAAGGGCGAAATTCTCACGGTGTCGACGCCGGATTCGAGAAGCAAGTCGTAGGCGGCTTCAAGCCACCCCTCCGGCGATCCGCGCCATCCGCTGTCGTTCGAAATTTGCTCCATGAGCGACCAACCTAACAAAACGCAAAAGTGAAAACCAGCAAAATGTACACCTATGTCGATTTGATCGACCTATGAGAACTCAAACTTGACATATCTGTACATTTTCAAATAGCGTTTGCACCTGCCACCCCAGTCCGGAGTCCGTCAGATGTCGAACGATCCCCTTTTGCAGCCGTACAAACTCAAGCATTTGACCCTTCGCAACCGCATCATCGTGACGTCCCACGAGCCGGCCTATCCGGAGGATGGGATGCCGAAGGAGCGCTATCTTGCTTACACGGTGGAGCGGGCGAAAGGCGGTGTGGCGATGACGATGACGGCCGGGTCGGCGGCGGTCTCGAAGGACAGCCCCCCGGTTTTCAACAACCTGCTCGCCTACAAGGACGAGATCGTACCGTGGATCAAGCAAATGACCGATGCGGTGCACGAAG
>NZ_JBFULQ010000400.1:0-5291 GCF_054049815.1 Mesorhizobium sp. P5_C1
GGCTTCTGCACTGAACGTGTACGGACACTAAGCCCGTTAACCTTGAAAATTCCTTACCGCAAGTGTCGACACGTCCCCGTGCGGCAGTCTCATTGAGCCGAATGCAGCGGCATTTTTGTGGCAAAAATGCTCCGTGCCGCCACATTGCGACGGGCGGGGCAGGGCCTTGGTTTAGAGACTGCGGCCCATTGCCAGATATTTCTCGCGGCGCTGCTCGCGGAAGTCGGTGTTGGCGCCAGAAAAATCCTTCATCGTCTTGGCGATGAGGTCGCCGGTCGCGGCAATCACGGTTTCGGCGCCACGATGCGCGCCGCCGAGCGGCTCGGGGATGATGGCGTCGATGATCTTGAGCTCCAGAAGATCCTGCGCGGTGATCTTCATGTTGGTCGCCGCGTCCTTCGATCGTGTCGTGTCGCGCCACAGGATCGAGGCGGCGCCTTCCGGCGAGATCACCGAATAGATGGCGTGTTCGAGCATGTAGACGCGGTTGGCGGTGGCGATCGCGATGGCGCCGCCCGAGCCACCTTCGCCAATGACCACCGAGATCGACGGCACTTTCAGGCCAAGGCAAGCCGAGGTAGAGCGGGCAATTGCTTCCGCCTGGCCGCGCTCCTCCGCGCCGACGCCGGGATAGGCGCCAGCGGTGTCGACCAGCGTCAGCAGCGGGATATTGAAGCGGTCGGCGAGTTCCATCAGCCGCACGGCCTTGCGGTAGCCTTCCGGCCGCACCGAGCCGAAATTGTGCTTCAGCCGGCTGGTCGTGTCGGAGCCCTTTTCCTGGCCGATGATGGCCACAGGCTCGCCGCGGAAGCGGGCGAAACCGCCGACGATCGCCTGGTCCTCGCCGAAATTGCGGTCACCGGCCAGCGGCGTGAAATCGTTGAACAGGCCCTTGATGTAGTCGACGCAATGCGGCCGGTCGGGATGGCGCGCCACCTGCACCTTCTGCCACGGCGTCAGCGCCTTGTAGGCGTCGCGCAGCGCGTCGCGGGAGCGCTTCTCGAGACGGCTGATCTCGTCGCCGACATCGACCGCCTCGCCACTCTCGGCAAGCTTCTTCAGCTCGAGGATCTTGCCCTCGAGGTCCTGCACCGGCTTTTCGAAATCGAGGTAATTGTACATGCGTGAGCGGACCGATACGTCGGAAGGCGAGGACTGACGGAACCCTGAAATCCAAGGCTCCGGGCGGTGGAACGTCGTCCTCACATAGCGATATGAGGCCTAGTCGGCAAGCGGATGATGATCGTTGACCAGCCGTACCAGCCGCTCTTCCAGCACATGGGTGTAAATCTGTGTCGTCGATATGTCGGCATGGCCGAGCAACTGCTGCACGGCCCTGAGATCGGCGCCGTTCTGCAGGAGATGGCTGGCGAAAGCATGGCGCAGCACATGCGGCGAGATCTTCGCGGAGGCGATGCCGGCCCTTGCCGCCAGCCCTTTCAGGTCGCGGGCAAAGACCTGGCGCGAGAGATAGCCGCTATCCGAGGCGGCCGGAAACAGAAACGGACTGTCGGCGAAGGCAGGCACCTTGGCGCGGGCGGCAAGCCAGCTCCGCATCGCCGTGCGCGCCTTGGCCGATAGCGGCACCATGCGCTCCTTGTCACCCTTGCCGCGCACCATGAAGAAACGGTCGTCGCGCTGCGCCACCGTCACCGGCAGGCCGACCAGTTCGGAAACGCGCAGGCCGGTGGCATAGAGCACCTCGACCAACGCATGCAGGCGCAGTGCCGCCAGCCAATCGCTGTCGCCAGGCACCGCATCGTTGCCGAGCCTGGGATCGCCGGCCTCAAGCGCTGCGCGGTCGATCAGCCGGCCGGTGTCGGCCTCGCTCATCGTCTTCGGCAGCGGACGGCCCTTTTTCGGGCTGTCCAGCGTGCCGGTCGGGTCATCCGCGCGCAGACCCTCGGCGTAGAGGAACTTGAAGAACTGACGGATCGCCGACAATTTGCGCGCCTGCGACGTCGGCGCGAAGCCACGCGCGGCGATATCGTCGAGATAGGCGCGGATATCGGTGGCGGCGGCACCGGCAAGCCCGCCATCGATCGCGTCCGAAGCGTCTTCGAGGTCGCGGCGATAGGAGGACAGCGTGTTTTCGGCGGCACCGCGCTCGACGCTCATCATTTCCAGGAAGGCTTCGATGCGGGCGGCGCTGTTCATTCGGGTTTTCTTGGGCGGGCTTTTCTTTGGCGGCGATCAGCTTTTCTTGGGATTGAGCTTTTCGGGAGGGATGCGCACGCTCATTTCCGCCTTTCTGGGCTCGACGAACATCACCAGCGCGAACATCGTACCATAGGCAATGCCGGCCAGAATCGCGAGGATCACGACAAAGCGAAACAGTGTCGGCATCAATTTTCGCCCGTCTTCTTGTTCTGCGTTTCCAAACCCTGTGCCCTTATGGGACGCCAATCCGCCCAATTCAAGGAAGAAGCTGAGGTTTGTTAGCAACTTCTGATGATGCACGGCCAGCCCATATCATGCTCAGGGCTGCTCGCTACGCTTGACGAAAACCGGCTTTTCATGTCGATACGCCGGCAAAGGGGGCACTCGAAGCATCAGATGAACGCGCTGCCATCAAATCCTCCAGAGGAGAACCACGCCGCGCTGCTTGGCCGGCTGGGCAGCCGTTCCGTCGTCTTTGTCGGGTTGATGGGCGCCGGCAAGACGGCGATCGGCCGCAAGGTGGCGGCGATGCTGGCGCTGCCCTTCATCGACAGCGACCAGGAGATCGAAAGCGTCTCGCGCATGACCGTTCCGGAGCTGTTCGAGCGCTATGGCGAGACCGAGTTCAGGGCCCTGGAGCAACGCGTCATCCTGCGCGTGCTGGAGAACGGCCCGCAGGTGCTGTCGACTGGCGGCGGCGCCTTCATGAACGCCCACACGCGCGAGGCCATCGCCGGCCATGGCGTGTCGGTGTGGCTGAAGGCCGAGCTCGACCTTTTGATGGAGCGCGTCTCCAAGAAGCAGAACCGGCCGCTCCTGAAAAGCGCCGACCCCCGCGCCGTGCTGGAGCGGCTCATGCAGGAGCGGTATCCCGTCTACGCGACATCGGACGTCACCGTGCCGACCCGCGACGACCGCAAGGAGGTCATCGCGGCCGAGGTGGTGGATGCGCTTTGCCGGCATTTCGGCATTGATGAGACTGTCCCTACAGACGAGGTGCGATCGTGAGCGCAAGTCAGCCGGTCACCGTCGAAGTCGGCCTTGGCGACCGGGCCTACGACATCCTGATCGGCTCCGGTCTGCTGTCGCGCGCCGGTGCCGAGATTTCGCGCCGCCTGCCTGGTACACGCGCCGCGGTCATCACCGATGCCAATGTCGCGGCAGCGCATCTCGACGCACTGAAGAAGGGTCTCGAAAGGAACGACATCCAGCCCACTATCATCACGCTGCCGCCCGGCGAGAAGACCAAGAGCTTCGCCCATCTCGAAGAGGTGGTCGACGGCGTGCTGGCCGCCCGACTGGAACGCGGCGACATCGTTATCGCCTTTGGCGGCGGCGTCATCGGCGACCTTGCCGGCTTTGCCGCCGGTATCGTGCGCCGCGGCATGAATTTCGTGCAGATCCCGACCTCGCTGCTGGCTCAGGTCGATTCCTCGGTCGGCGGCAAGACAGGCATCAACAGCGCGCGCGGCAAGAACCTGGTCGGTGTTTTCCATCAGCCGAAGCTGGTGCTGGCCGATACCGAGGTGCTCGACACGCTGCCGATCCGCGAATTCCGCGCCGGCTATGCCGAGCTTGCCAAATATGGGCTCATCGACCGGCCGGGGTTTTTCGCCTGGCTGGAAGAGAACTGGTCCCACGTGTTCGCCGGCGGGCCGGAGAGGGCGCAGGCCGTTGCCGAGGCCTGCCGCGCCAAGGCCGATGTGGTTGCTCGCGACGAGTTCGAGACCGGCGACCGTGCGCTGCTCAATCTCGGCCACACTTTCGGCCACGCGCTGGAAGCCGCCACCCAGTATGACGGAACCCGGCTCGTCCATGGCGAGGGTGTCGCCATCGGCATGGCGCTGGCGCACCGGTTCTCGTCGCGGCTCAACCTCGCCAGCCCCGACGATGCGGCACGCGTCGAGGCGCATCTGCGCGCCGTCGGGCTGCCGTGGCGGATGGCCGATATTCCTGGTGATTTGCCCGATGCCGAGGCGCTGCTTTCCTTCATTGCCCAGGACAAGAAGGTGTCGCGCGGTGCGCTGACCTTCATCCTGACGCGCGGTATCGGCCAGGCCTTCATCGCCAAGGATGTGCCGGCTTCGGAAGTGCTGTCGTTCCTGAAGGAGAGCCATCCGGGCGAGCAGGAAAGCCGGCCGGGCCAGCAGAAGATGCGGCCGAGCCAGCAGAAGAGCCGGCCGAGATGACCAACGAGACCGGCTGGATCGTCGTCGCTGTCCTTGCCGTCCTCGTCCTGCTGGCCGTTGCGTTGCGTGCGCGCCTGCTTGCCGCTTTCGGCTACGAATTATCGCGCATCGGGCCGCAGCGCTCGAGTGAGGCCGAGTTGCGCGGCGCGGTCGACGATTTCCGCCGCGACGGGCAGGTGGTGCGCGAGGATCGCGATCGCGTCGGCGGCCTGTTCGATCTCGCCGAGCTCGAAGTGTCGGATATCATGGTCCACCGTACCAACATGCGCTCGGTCAATGCCGACAATGCGCCGGAGGCGGTGGTCCGCGAGATACTGCAGAGCCCGCACACCCGCATGCCGTTGTGGAAGGGCTCGCTCGACAACATTGTCGGCGTGCTGCACGCCAAGGACCTGCTGCGGGCGCTCAACGACGTCGGCAACGACTTTTCCAAGATCGACGTGATGAAGATCGCCTCGAAACCCTGGTTCGTGCCGGACACCACGACCTTGCAGGAACAGCTCAACGCCTTCCTGCGCCGCAAGGCGCATTTCGCCGTTGTCGTCGACGAATATGGCGAGGTCGAAGGGCTGGTGACGCTGGAGGACATCATCGAGGAGATCGTCGGCGAGATCGCCGACGAGCACGACGTCGACATCCAGGGCGTCAAGCAGGAGGCCGACGGTTCCGTCGTCGTCGATGGCACGGTGCCGATCCGCGACCTGAACCGGGCGCTCGACTGGAACCTGCCGGATGAGGAGGCCACCACCATTGCCGGTCTCGTCATCCATGAGACGCAGTCTATCCCCGAGGAAAAACAGGCTTTCACGTTCCACGGCAAACGCTTCGTCGTAATGAAGCGCGACAAGAACCGGATCGCAAGGTTGAGAATACGGCCAGCCGGCGACGCTTAGAACAGTTCACCGTTTCACGGAAACGGCGAACGGCTCTAACTCTTTGTTT
>NZ_JBFULQ010000401.1:0-5282 GCF_054049815.1 Mesorhizobium sp. P5_C1
CTGCTGACGACTGGAAGAACCTCGGCGTTGCAGCGAACGTCGCTTACAACGTTGTTCCCGGCTTCACGGTCACGGCCGAAGTCGACTATCTCCATGCAGGCCGGTTTGGCGATGTTGACTTTGTCAACCCCGCGTTTACGCCTGCCGACAAGGAGAACAGCGTCGGTGGTATGCTCCGCTTCCAGCGCGACTTCTAACAGGTCTCGCTTCGGCGAAACCGAAACCCGGCGGGTTGCCGCCGGGTTTTCTTGTCCACAACAGAGTCTGCTCGGCGCGATTTGACGTCCAAGCTTAGCATTCTCTCTGCTTCTCTATTCCGCAGCTGCGTCAGAGAATGATTGTGGCATGAAGCAGCCGTGATTTGCCGCCTCAAAAATCAATAGTTATGGTGGGCCCGGAGGGACTCGAACCCCCAACCAAGCGGTTATGAGCCGCCGGCTCTAACCATTGAGCTACAGGCCCCACGCGGGCTGGATTAATGTTTTTCGCATCGCCGCACAAGGCTTTCCCGTCAGGCTTCCACGGATCGCCCAAATCAACCCATAATCGCGCTCTACGCGACCTCTGCGACTTTGATCGCGGACCAAGGAGATTTTCATGACCAGACGCCTTTTGCCTCTCGCGCTCGCCGCTGCAATCGCTTTTCCGGCGATGGCTGGAGCCACCGATTTGCCGACGCCGCCCCGCATCATTGTGTCGGGCGAAGGCGAAGCAACCGTAGCCCCCGATCTGGCGATCCTGACGCTCAGCGTCATGCGCGAAGCCAAGACCGCGCGCGCGGCACTCGACGCCAACAACGACGCCATGGCCGCCGTGATCGCCGCCATGAAGTCGGCTGGCATCAAGGACCGCGACCTGCAGACCGCCGGCATCCAGATCAACCCGCGCTACAACTACACCAACAAGCCTGATGGCAGCCAGGAAGCCGAACTCGTCGCCTATCAAGTGACCAACACGCTGTCGGTGCGGGTGCGCGATGTCGACAAGACGGGCGAGATTCTGGACAAGGCGGTATCGCTCGGCGTCAACCAGGGTGGCGGCATAACCTTCACCAACGACAACCCGGCAGCGACCGTCACCGAGGCCCGCAAGAAGGCGGTGGCCAACGCCGTGGCCAAGGCCAAGACGCTTGCCGAGGCCGCCGGCGTCAGCCTCGGACGGGTGCTCGAGATCACCGACCAGAACATCGCGCCGACACCAATGCCGATCAACGCCAAGGCCTTCGATGCCGCAGCGGGCGCTGCGGCTCCGGTACAGGCCGGCGAGAATTCCTACAACGTCCAGGTCACCGTCACCTTCGAACTGAAGTAAGCGCCTGACGATCCATGGTGGGGCTTGCTCGGCCATGGATCGAGCCTTCAGCCAACGCCCTATATGAAAAACCCCGCGGGATTGCTCCCGCGGGGTTTTTTCGAGCCACGCCCTTCCAGCAGGAAAGGGGCTCGGCTACTCCCAGCATGATCTTCGCAGAAGATCATGCTGCCCGGCTAACCCTCGATGAGGGGCATGCCGCCAGGCTGATCTTTGAAGGAGATCATGCCCTTGTATTCAAGCCGGACCCGGCTTCAGCGATAGATAACCGGGCAGCCGCGGTCGTTGGCGAACACGACGACGACGCGGTCGCCGTACTGTCGGCCCATCACCTTCACCGTACGACGGCTGACGTCGAGGATGCGGACGCGGTGGAGACCCATGCGTTCGGCCTTGTCGAGCGCGCGGTCCGGCGAACAGCCACGACGCCATTCGCCGCGGCGTTCATCACCCCAGCCGCGACGTTCATCACGGCGGTGGCGATAGCCGTCGTCGCCGGCATAGACGCCGAAGCGCGTGTCGTTGTTGTTGCCGAAGCCGAGATAGAGGCTGTCGGCATGGGCCGGGATGGCGGCCAGCGTGCCGAGACCGACCAGAGCCGAAAGGGCTGCCGTCTTGATCGTGTTGAACATTGTCTTCTCTCCTTGTTGCGGGCTTTCGCCCGTCCTCGTGAACCGATGGGGGGAGAATGCACTTGGCTGTCTGAACTCATTGCGAACCGGCCGTTCATCTCCGGTTCATGTGGCGGAAAAGGATTTCGCCGGCCATCTACCATCGTCCACGGCAGGGGTGAATGCTCCAAAACGCCTCACTCAGTGCCCGGATCCCAATCCAGCAGTTTGGCTGAAGACCAGCTTGTTCGTTCCAACGCGGAGCCCTGCGGCTGGTCGTCTCCATGCGAGCCCTATGGCTCGTCGTCTCCATGCGAGCCCTACGGCTCGTCGTCCAGCAGGTAATCAAAATAGTCTTCCGGCTCGGCGAGATCGGTCTCGCTTGCCTTGACCCGCCCGCGCATCGACATGCCGGCCTCATGCACGGTCTCGGCGCTGCCCGACACGAGCCGGTGCCACCAGTAGAGGTCATGGCCCTCGGCCACCAGCCTGTAGGCGCAGGTGCTGGGCAGCCAGCTGATGGTGCGAACGTTCTGCGGCGTCAGCCCAACGCAGTCGGGAACGCGCGCCAGCCGGTTGGCGTAGTCCGAACAGCGGCAGCTCTGCGCGTCGAACAGCCGGCACCCGACACTGGTCCAGTAGATCTCGCCGGTGTCCTCGTCCTCGAGCTTTGACAGGCAGCATTTGCCGCAACCATCGCACAGCGACTCCCACTCAGCCGGGCTCATCGCCTCCAGCGCCTTGGTTTTCCAGAACGGCGTTTCCATTCCCGGCATGTGGCCCCAGCCGCCGGCAAGGTCAAGCGCGGCAACGGCCGGAATGCGGCGATCGCCGGGTGAATGACACGAAGTTGCCTTCAAAAGGCCGGCCAATCGCCCCGTACGGCGTCTATCGCAACCAAACTGGAACCAATCGGCGCAAGATCGGTTTCGGCAAGGATGGGACCCCATAAGGAGAGTTTTCGATGAAACGCCAACCACGGATTCTGGCAGGCACCGCACTTGGCCTGCTGATGGCATCCGCGCCGTTGGGCGCGTTCCCGCTTCAGGGAAGTGCCGCCTTCGACCCTGCCCAGCACACGTCAGCCGCGTTCATTTTGGCGCAGGCAGCGTGCGCCGAGGGCGAATCGGCCGAAGCTTGTGCGCAGAAGCAGCCGAAACAAAGGGAGCGGAAGAAGGCCGAGCCAGAGCAGCAGGCGGCGCCCGCAGCCCAGGGCGAGCAGCCCGCCGAGCAGGAGCAGCCGCGCAAGAAGCGTGAGAAGCAACAGCAGACCGAGTCCGCCCCTGCCGAGCAGGCCGCTCCGGCTGTCGAAGAGCAGCAACCTCGGAGGAAGAAGCGCGATCAGCAGCAGCAACAGCAGACTGAGCAGGCGCCGGCCGAGCAAGCCGCTCCAGCCGCCGAAGCGCAGCAGCCGCGCAAGAAGAAGCGCGAACAGCAGCAGACCGAGCAGGCGCCGGCCGAAGCGGCACCCGCAGAGCAGGCCGCTCCAGCCGCCGAAGCGCAGCAGCCGCGCAAGAAAAAGCGCGAGCAGCAGCAGACTGAGCAGGCGCCAGCCGAAGCGGCTCCTGCCGGCCAGGCCGAACCGGCCAACGACAACCAGCAGGGCGAGCAAGCCAAGCCGCGCAAGAGGCACAAGCAGGATCAGCAGGCCGAGCCGACCACGATAGCACCGGCCGTCGAGCCCGCACAGAAGCCTGAGAAGCAGAAGAAGCCTGTCGAAACGGCCAAACCGGCCGTCGTGCCGGAAGCCGTCCCGGCACCGACCGAGAAGCAAGCTCCGGCCGAAGTGGCGAAGCCCAAGGTCGAACCGGCTCCCGCCGGCGAACAGCCAGCGGCCCAGGGCGAGCAGCCGCAGGACAAGACCAAGAAGCACGGTAAGAAACCGGTTGGTGAGCAGCCTGTCACCGGCGTGCAGCCTGCCACGGGCGAACAACCGGCCAATGGCGAAAAGCCTGCCATAGCCGAGCAACCGGCCAATGGCGGCAAGGCGGCGCCTGTCCAGGGCGAGGCACCTGCCGATCCGAACACCGCTCCCATACTGGACAGCCAGAAGGATGCCGAGCGCAAGGGTGGCAAGGACCAGGGCCGCAGGAAGCCCGCCAACCAGAACGGCCAGCAGAATGGCGAGCAGCAGAATGGTGGGCAGAACGCCCAGCAAGGTGGCGATCAGGGCCGCAAGCCCGTGGTCGCGCCTGTCGATCAGGGTCCACCGCCCACCGACGACAAGGCCGCCCAGCAGGAGATCAAGCCCGAAAAAATGGTCCCTGTGACGGAGGAAAAAGGCAAGCGCGTCGATCGTGCACCTGACGAGAACATCCGCGACCGCCGCCGTCCCAAGGGCGTCGACGTGCTCAAGGAAATCGGCGACCGCGTCATCATCCAGCTCAACAACCAGACGATCGTCCAGAGCAATGACGGTCCGCGCATGAACCGTGGCGCCAAGGACGTCTACTACGAGGATCTGCCGCAAGGCCGCACACGCGAGACGGTCGAGCGCGGCAATGGCGTCCAGATCGTCACCATCCGCAACCGCTACGGCGATGTCATCCAGCGTTCGCGCATCACCCCTGACGGGCGCGAATACGTGCTGAGCTATGTCGACGAGCAGGACTATCAGGATGAGGGCGACTGGCGCGATCCCGGCGACGACCTGCCGCCGATGCGACTGACCATCCCGCGCCGGCAGTACATCCTCGATTCCGAGGACGTCGAGAGCCCGGACGACTACTACACCTTCCTCGAACAGCCGCCGGTGGAGAAGGTCCAGCGCCTCTATTCGATCGACGAGGTCAAGCGTTCGGCCCGCGTGCGCGACATCGCACGCCGTGTCGACCTCGACACGCTGAACTTCGAATTCGGCTCGGCCTCGATCTCCGACACCGAGGTGCAGAAGCTCGAGGGTGTCGCCAGCGCGATGGACAAGCTGCTGAAGAAGAACCCGGCCGAGACCTTCCTGATCGAAGGCCACACAGATGCCGTCGGCACGCCAGAGGCCAACCTCGCTTTGTCCGATCGTCGCGCCGAAGCGGTGGCGGAGGCCCTCACCAATGCCTTCGGCATTCCGCCGGAGAACCTGACGACGCAGGGCTATGGCGAGGAGTATCTGAAGGTCAACACGGCCGCGCCCAACCGCGAGAACCGACGCGTCGCCATTCGCCGCATCACCTCGCTGGTGGCGCCCGTCGCCAGCAACAATTAGGTCATGATTTCAAAACCATGACCTGGTTTGCGGACTCTGCACGAGAAGCAGCCATCCCCGGTCCTGCCGGGGATGGCTCGACATGTCAGGTTCAACAAGAATTGTACCGGCATTAGCGCCGGCTCATTGAATCGTGGGTTCACCTACCCCAGATTCTTGAC
>NZ_JBFULQ010000402.1:0-5268 GCF_054049815.1 Mesorhizobium sp. P5_C1
GTGTTTTAGCCGATCTCCGTTGAAAACCGGGTTCCAGCCCTCGATCCTCACAAGTCACTTGCATAATGCAATCCACTAGGCTATGAGTCACTTTCATTTTGAAAGAGACCAGCGACAATGGTTGCCAAAACAAGCTTCGAAACCCGCCCATGCCCCATCGCGCGCAGCCTCGACGATGTGGGTGAGTGGTGGAGCATTCTTCTGCTGCGGGATGCGTTCCAGGGCCTGACGCGCTTCGACCAGTTTCAGAAGAGCCTGGAGATTGCGCCCAACATTCTGACGCGGCGGCTGAACAGCCTGGTCGAGCGCGGCCTGTTCGAGAAGCGCGTCTACTGCGAACGGCCGCTTCGCCATGAATATGTGCTGACCTCCAAGGCGCGCGATTTCCGCCCGGTCCTGCTTTCCTTGCTCGCTTGGGGCAACAAGCATCTGGCGCCGGAGGGCCCCAGCCTCGTCGTTGTGGACAAGGCTGACGGGCGCTGGGCCGAGCCGGTGCTGGTCGATCGCCAGACCGGCAAGGAACTCGACAGCGAGGACTTCGCGATGGCAACGGCACCCAAGGCCACCGATCGCATGCGGCGGCGATATCGCTTCAGCAGCGAAGGCTCAGGCCTTCCGCTGGTCGACAACGCATTGCTTCAGCACAGCCAGGACGAGGGGCGCGGCAGATGAACAAGGTTCTCTCGCCGGCCGAATTGCAGCCATCGGTCGCCCAAAATCTCACGCCTGCCATTTCCGTTGTCGCCACTCCCATGCCCGCCAGGAAGCGTCGCAGGCCGCTGCTGATGTTGGCGGGCCTTGTCGTGATCGGCGTCGCCGGCTGGTACGGCGTCCAGTGGTGGCAGGCCGGCCGCTTTCTCGTCTCGACCGATGACGCCTATGTCGGCGGCAACGTCACGCCGCTGGCGCCACGGGTCGCCGGTTATATCGACCAGATCCTTGTCGAGGACAACCAGCATGTCGCGGCGGGTCAGCTCGTGATCCGCATCGACGACCGGTCCTTCAAGGCCGCGCTGGAGCATGCGCAGGCATCTGTCCAGCAGCAGCAATCGGGTCTCGACAACCTTCATGCCCAAATCTCGCTGCAGAATTCGGTGATCGAGCAGGCCGAGGCCGATCTCGAGGCCAAGAGCGCGGCCGCCGTTTTCACCGCTCAGGACGCGAAGCGCTATGAGGTGCTGGCCAGCACCAGGGCCGGTTCCCAGCAGGACGCCGAGAGAAGCTTTGCCGCCGATGGCCAGGCCAAGGCGTCGGTCGCCGCTTCCCGTGCGGGACTTGCGGCGGCGAAGCAACAGCTCGACGTCCTCAACACCCAGATCTCGGAAGCAACCGCCGCGGTCGCGGCAGCCAAGGCCGATGTCGACACCGCGCAGCTCGATCTCGGCTTTGCCGAAATCCGCTCGCCCATCGATGGGATCATCGGCAACAGGCTGGCGCAGGTCGGCACCTATGTTTCACCCGGCAGCTATCTCCTGACGATCGTTCCGGCATCGGGGTTGTGGGTCGACGCCAATTTCAAGGAAGACCAGTTGCGCCACATGGCCGACGGGCAAGCGGCGACGGTCTATACCGACATTGCACCCGACGAGCCGCTCAAAGGTCACGTCACCAGCCTGGGGCCGGCAACCGGGGCCATCTTCAGTGTGATCCCGCCGCAGAACGCGACCGGCAATTTCACCAAGATCGTCCAGCGTGTTCCCGTCAGGATCACGATCGACCAGGACCAGGCGCAGAAAGTTGCGCTCAGGCCGGGTCTGTCGACCGCCGTGACGGTCGACACCGCGTCGGACTGAGAACGCCATGTCAGAGCGTGCCGTCCCGCAGTCCTTCTTCGCGAGCATCCTGCCGTTCATGGTGATGTGCGTGGGGATGTTCATCGCGCTTCTCGACATCCAGATCGTCGCGTCCTCGCTCCAGGATATCGGTGGCGGCCTGTCGGCTGCCCAGGATCAGATCGGCTGGGTGCAGACATCCTACCTGGTGGCGGAAATCATCGTGATCCCGCTGTCGGGCTGGCTGACGCGCGTGTTCTCGACCCGATGGCTTTTCACCATCTCGGCGGCCGGCTTCACCCTGGCAAGCATGCTTTGCGGATTGGCCTGGAACATCGAAAGCATGATCGCTTTCCGCGCGCTGCAGGGGCTGCTCGGCGCGTCGATGATCCCGACGGTCTTCACCTCGTCGTTCCACTATTTCCAGGGTCCGAGGCGTGTCTATGCGGCCGCGGTGGTTGGCAGCATCGCTTCGATCGCGCCGACGCTCGGCCCCGTCATCGGCGGCTGGATCACCGATACGCTGAGCTGGCATTGGCTTTTCTATGTCAACGTCATTCCCGGCACCATCATCACGATCCTCGTTGCCGTCCTGGTCAAGATCGACGAACCCGATCCGTCCCTTTTGAAGGGCGCCGACTACATCGGCATCGTCCTGATGGCGGTCAGTCTGGGCACACTTGAATATGTTCTCGAGGAGGGTTCGCGCTGGAACTGGTTCGATGATGCGACAATCCGCAATGGCGCCATCCTCGCCGGGATCACCGGGGTTCTGTTCGTCGTCCGTAGCCTCACCTATTCGCAGCCGGTGGTCGATTTCCGCGCCTTCGGCAACCGCAATTTCGCGATCGGCTGTTTTCTCTCGTTCATCACCGGCGTCGGCATCTTTGCCACGATCTTCCTGACGCCGCTGTTTCTCGGTTACGTGCGCGGCTACGACGCCCTGCAGACCGGGCTGGCGGTCTTTTCCACAGGTGTCGCTTCGATGGTCGGCGTCCCCGTCTACATCTTTCTCGCCAAGCGCTTCGACACGCGCTGGCTGATGATGTTCGGGCTTGCCTCCTTCGGCGCGTCGATGTGGAGCTTCAGCGCGATCACCAGCGAATGGGGCGCCGCGCAGCTGCTTCTGCCGCAAATCTTTCGTGGCTTCCCGCAGGTCTTCGCGGTCGCGCCGAGCGTCAATCTCGGCCTCGGCAGCCTGCCGCCCGAACGGCTGAAATATGCCAGTGGCCTGTTCAACACGATGCGCAATCTCGGCGGCGCGGTCGGCATCGCCGTTTGCGGCGCCATCCTGAACGACCGCACCAACTTCCATTTCCTGATGATCGCATCGCACCTGACGCCACAGAATGAGGCCGCCATGCGCCTCGTCGACGGCGTCGCGCTGCGCTATGGCCAGATCCCGGGCGCAGTGGCCGACGGTCACACTGCTTCGCTGAAACAGCTGTGGCAGCTGGCTTATCGCGAGGCATCCACGATGGCTTACGCGGATGCGTTCCTGGTGATCATGAGCGCGTTCGTCATCGCGACGGCTCTCGTACCGTTCCTGCGCAACGTCACACCTAAGGCGCCGCCTCCGGACGCACATTGAGGCGGATCGAAGCGAGAACGAATCTGACAGGAGCCAGCAGTGCCTGACGGTCAGCGCACGGCTTCTCGGTGCGAGCCGGGCAGGCGGGTTGCGATCAGCTTGTCGATGCGGCGGCCGTCGAGATCGACCACCTCGAAGCGCCAGCCCTGCGCGTCGACGCATTCGCCGGTCGCCGGCAGATGGTGCATGTGCGCCAGCACGTAGCCGGCGACGGTCTCGTAGTCGCGGTTTTCCGGCAGGTCGAAGCCCAGAATCTCGGCCATTTCGTCGGCCTGCATGTAGCCGGCGAGCAGCCATGAGCCGTCCTCGCGCTTGACGGCGTTTTCCTCGTCGCCGGCATCGATGTCCGCCCTGAAGACGCCGGTGATGGCTTCGAGAATATCGGCCGGGGTGACGATGCCTTCGAAGTGGCCGTACTCGTCATGCACCAGCGCCATCGGCACGTCGGATTCCTTGAGCTTCTGCAACACGTCCAGCGCGTCGGCCTGGTCATAGACGATGGGGGCGGCGCGCGCATGCCTGCGCGGGTCGAGCACATGGCCGGCAAGCAGCGCGGCGAGCACGTCGCGCGTCTGGACGACGCCGACCATGACGTCGACGCCACCGTCGCCCGCAGGCAGGCGCGAATGCTGGGTCTCCATCAAAAGCTTGCGGATGGTACTCTCGTCGGACTGCAGATTGATCCAGTCGACCTCGGTGCGCGGCGTCATCACAGCGCGTACGGCGCGGTCGCCAAGCCGCATGACACCGGCGATCATGCGCCGCTCGTCGGATTCGATGGTGCCGTGGTGCTCGGCCTCGGCGACCAGCATCTTGATCTCCTCGTCGGTAACCTTCTCCTCGCTTTCGCCGCGCTGGCCGAGCAGCCACAATATGGCACGGCCGGAAATGTCGAGCAGGAAGACCAGAGGAGCCGAGACGGTGGCCAAGATGGTCATTGCCGGGGCCGCCCGCGCGGCCACGCGCTCGGGATCGCGCAAGGCGATCTGCTTGGGCACCAGCTCGCCGACGATCAGCGAGAAATAGGTGATGACGGCGACGACGATGCCGACGCCGACCGGATCGGCGACGTTTTCGCGCATGCCGGTCGAGGCCAGGAAGGTGGCCAGCCGGTCGCCTAGCGTGGCGCCGGAAAACGCGCCGGAGAGAACGCCGACCAAAGTGATGCCGATCTGCACCGAGGACAGGAACTTGCCGGGATTGGAGCCAAGCTCAAGGGCCCGGCCGGCGCCGTTGACGCCGCGGTCGATCATCGCCTTGAGCCTGGCCGGGCGCGACGAGACGATGGCGAGTTCGGACATAGACAAAAGGCCGTTCACACAGATGAGGACGACCACGATAGCGATTTCGACGTATAGCATGAGCGGTCAATAGCATTGCGGCGCGGCTTTCGAAAATAGTCCGCCAAGATTTTTAGAAGATGACAGTGACAGCTCTCAACCGATGTCGTCTGCGGCATCGGGCTCACAGCCAATTTTCAGGTCGATCCCGGACCATCTGGTCTCAGAACACATGATCTCACGGCAGTTGCTTCAACACGCCGACAACGGCCTCGCCGTCGGTGAAATAGGGATCGCCGCCGCCATTGCGCCCGCTGCTGGTGGCGCCGATGCCGGCCATGTCCCTGGTCGAGATCAGTGTGCCGGCGGTGGCCAGATCGCGCATCAGGAAATTGCGTTCGGCATCGATGTCGCGGCCAATGTGATGGGTGATGGCGCCGGTATCGTGGCTCAGCCCCACGCCGCGATCGAAGCTGGCCGAACCGAGCCACAGCGGCCGGCCGTCGTCGCCGCTCGCGCCTGTCTGCCAGAGGCGGACATGATGACGCCGGTCGGCGCTGGCTCCCACCGGCTTTTCGAACGCAAGATCCTGGGCTCGGCCGTCGAACAGCAGCCGGCTGACCGG
>NZ_JBFULQ010000403.1:0-5248 GCF_054049815.1 Mesorhizobium sp. P5_C1
ACGAGCGCGAGCTTCCCAGCCATCACGGAAGAGCCGATCCGATCCAATTTCCTGCCCGAAGAGCGCCTTCGCCTGCTTGGGGAAAGCCTGGCAAAAGGCGATCTCACCGATCTGTTCGGCCTGACGCCGTTCGACTTTCAGGCCCGCATCCGCGACAGCGCCAAGAAGATCTTGGAAGTCTACCGCTCGACCAATGCCGCGCAGGCGAGGGGCGAGACGATCACGCCGGCGGCGCAGTGGCTGCTCGACAACAATTATCTGGTCGAAGAAACCATTTTCCAGGTCAAGCGCGATCTGCCGCGCCGCTTCTACCGCCAACTGCCCAGTCTGAAACTGCCCGAGGGCGGCAGCGTGCCGCGCGCGCTGGCGCTGGCTTGGACCTATGTGGCGCATTCGGACAGTTCCGTCTCGGCGACGATGTTCAAGTCCATCGTCCAGGGCTTCCAGTCGCTCGAGCCGCTGAAGATCGGCGAACTCTGGGCGCTGCCGTCGCTTCTGCGCTTCGTCCTGATCGAAAATCTGCGCCGGCTGGCGGTCAGGGTCAACCGCACCCGCCAGATGCGCCAGATCGCCAACGATGTCGCCGACAAGGTTCTGTCGACCGACGACAGCCCGGACCGGCAGGCGATCCTGTCCAAATTCAGCGCTCATGCGCAGGACACCACCTTCGCCACCCAGCTGCTCTATCGCTTGCGCGATGGATCGCAGAATGCCGGCAAGGCCCTGGAATGGCTCGAAGGCGAGCTCGAAAAGACCGGCTCCGACGCCGAGGAGATCATCATTTCCGAACATCACACGCTGTCCAGCGGCAATGTGACGACCGGAAACATCATCCGTGGCCTGCGCCTTATCAACGACGTCGACTGGACGGTGTGGTTCGAAGGCGTCAGCCGCATCGACACCGTGCTGCGCGAGCGCACCGATTTCGCCGCGCTCGACTTCTTCTCGCGTGACCAGTACCGGACCGCGATCGAGGAACTGGCGCGCCGCTCGGACCTTTCGGAATATCGCGTCGCCGAGAAGGCCATCGAACTGGCCGATCACGCCGCCACCGAGACCCTATCGGGCGATGATGAAGGCGCTGCCACCCAAGTTGCATCCGCCCACACCGATGTCGGTTTCTTCCTCGTCGGTCCGCGCCGGCTGGAACTGGAGAAAACGATCGGCTATCGGCCGACCATCAGCCAGACGGTCAAGCGCACCTTCCGCAAGACCGGATGGCTTGGCATCGTCGTACCGGTATTTGCGCTGACGGCCCTGCTTCTCGTGCTCACCGGCAACGCGCTGGCCAATCTCGGCCTGTCGGTGCCGTCAATCGTCGTGATGCTGGCGCTGTTTGCCGTACCGGCCAGCGAGGGCGCGCTCGCCTTCTTCAACACCGTCGTATCGCTGTTCCTAAAACCGACGCGCCTCGTTGGCTATGATTACAGGCACGGCGTGCCGCCTGAGGCGCGCACCCTGGTGGTGGTGCCGTCGCTGATCGGCTCACGCGACGACGTCGAGGAAAACATCCGCAACATCGAGGTGCATCATCTCGCCAACACGGCGGATGAAATCTATTTCGCGCTGCTTTCGGACTGGCCCGACAGCAAGACCGAAATCGATGCGGCCGATACCGAAATCCTCGAATTCGCCCGCGCCGAGATCGCTCGTCTCAACGCCCGCTATCCCTCAGAAGGCGCGCCACGTTTCTACATCCTGCACCGGCGGCGCCTCTTCAATGCGGCGCAGGGTTCCTGGATGGGCTGGGAGCGCAAGCGCGGCAAGCTGCATGAACTCGACCTTCTGCTGCGCGGCGACAGCGACACCACATTCCTGCCGCTCGACGTGCCGCTGCCCGAGAACGTCGTCCATGTGATGACGCTCGATGCCGACACGCGCACCACCCGCGACGCGGTCGCGACCCTGGTCGGCAAGCTCTGCCATCCGCTCAACCGTCCGCATTTCGATGCTACCAAGCGTGTTGTCACGGCCGGCTATGCCATCCTGCAGCCGCGCATCACCGCGTCGCTGACCAGTGGCGACGATGCGTCGTTTTTCCAGCGGGTGTTCTCGGCCAATCGCGGCCTCGACCCTTATGTCTTTGCCGTCTCCGATCTCTATCAGGATGTCTTCGGCGACGGGTCCTTCACCGGCAAGGGCCTTTATCACGTCGATGCTTTCGAGGCCGCACTACAGGGCCGCATCGAGGAAAACACCATCCTAAGCCACGATCTGCTGGAAGGCGCGCTGGCGCGCTCGGCGCTGGTCACCGACGTCGAACTGGTCGAGGACTATCCGATCCGTTATTCAGTCGACGCATCGCGCCACCATCGCTGGGCACGCGGCGACTGGCAGCTTCTCGGCTTCATGCTCGATCCGCGCTCCGGCGTGCCGGCTCTGTCGCGCTGGAAGATGGTCGACAATCTGCGCCGCTCGCTGACGCCGATCTTCTGGGTCATGGCCGCGATCGCCGGCTGGACGCTGCTGCCCTTCACGCAGGCCGCCCAATGGCAGGCCCTGCTGATCCTCAGCCTGTTCATGGCGCCGACGTTCGACATCGTCAACGCCATCCTGCCCAAGAGCGGCGACCAGACGCCGCGCGGCCATTTCTCGGCCCTGGCGCGCGACGTCGCCTTCGGTACCGCCATGGTGGCGCTGAAAATCGTGCTGATGGCGCACAACGCCTGGATGATGGGCGACGCCATAATCCGCACGATTTACCGGCTCTTCGTCAGCCGCCAGAACCTGCTGGAATGGCGCACCGCCTCGCAGGCGCACAAGGCCGGCGACAACGATGTCGGCTCCTATTACGGCATGATGTATGGCGCCGTGATTATCGGCTTCGTCGGCCTTGCCATCCCGGTGCTGGCCGATTCCACCGGCGCCTTCGTTGCTTTCTTCTTCGCCCTGTTCTGGATCGCTTCGCCGGCCATCGCCAGCTGGATCAGCCGCTCGGCCGAAACCGAGGATCGCTTGCGCATATCGCAAGCCGATATCCACGCACTGCGTACGGTGGCGCGGCGCACCTGGCATTATTTCGAAAGCTTCGTGACGGCCGAGCACCACAATCTGCCGCCGGACAATTTCCAGGAAAGCCCGGCGCCGGTGGTGGCGCCGCGCACCTCGCCGACCAATATCGGCGTCTACCTGCTGTCGGTCGTCTCTGCCCGCGATTTCGGCTGGATCAGCCTGTCCGACGCCATCACCCGCATCGACGCCACCATGACGACGATCGAGGGCATGCCGCGCGACCGTGGCCATCTCTTCAACTGGTATGACACGACGACGCTGAAGCCGCTCTACCCGCTCTACATCTCGGCGGTCGACAGCGGCAATCTTGCCGGTCATCTGGTGGCGGTGGCCGCGGCATGCGCCGAATGGGCGGAAGCGCCCTCCGTCCATCTCCAGGGCGATTTCGAAGGCATTCTCGACACTGTGACCATCCTCAGCGAGAGCCTCGACGAACTGCCCGACGACCGCCGCCAGCTGCGACCCCTGCGCCAGCGCCTCGTCGACCGTCTCGACGGCATGCGGCGCGCGGTCGACACCATCAAGGCGCAGCCGGAAATGGCGTCGATCCGCACCATCAATCTGGCCGTGCTGGCCGGCGAGATCCGCAAGCTCGCCACCGCCATCCACACCGAGGCGGCGTCGGCCCAGAGCGACGTCATCGTCGACTGGGCGGCCAGGCTCGAGGCCACCTGCGAGGCGCATGTCCATGACGCGCACAGCGACGACAATGCCGTCGAGGCGCTGCGCGCCAAGCTGCTCACCTTGCGCGAGCGCACGCGGCGCTTCGCCTTCGAGATGGATTTTTCCTTCCTGATGCGGCCCGAACGCAAGCTGCTGTCGATCGGCTACCGTGTCGAGGAGCACCAGCTCGATGAAAGCTGCTACGACCTTATGGCCTCCGAGGCGCGGCTGACCAGCCTGTTCGCCATCGCCAAGGGCGACCTGCCGACCGAGCACTGGTTCCGGCTTGGCCGGCCGATCGTCGAGATCGGTTTCAAGGGCGCGCTGATGTCCTGGTCCGGCTCGATGTTCGAATACCTGATGCCGCCGCTGGTGATGAAGGAGCCGCAAGGCAGCATTCTCAACCAGACCAGCAAGCTGATCATCAAGCGCCAGATCCAGTATGGCCGCCAGAAGAACGTGCCGTGGGGCATTTCGGAAGCGGCCTACAACGCCCGCGACCGCGAACTGACTTACCAGTACACCAATTTCGGCGTGCCCGGGCTCGGCCTTAAGCGCGGCCTTGGCCAGAACACGGTGATCGCGCCTTACGCCACCGTGCTCGCGGCACAGTTCAACCCGCGCGAAGCCGTGCAGAATCTCGCCCGGCTGCGGGAGATCGGCGCGCTTGGCCGCCACGGTTACTACGACGCTGTCGACTTCACGCCGCAGCGCGTGCCGGAAGGCACCGATCATGTCGTCGTGCAGAACTACATGGCCCACCATTCGGGCATGTCGATCGTGGCCGTCGCCGACGCCATCTTTGAAGGCCGCATGCGCGACCGCTTCCACAGTGACCCGGTCATCGAATCGGCTGAACTGCTGCTGCAGGAGAGGGCACCGCGCGACATCCCGACCGCGACCGTCAGGACCGAGGCCGACGAGCGCTCCAAGGACGAGACGGAAGTCGAGAGCCCCGACACCCGCATCGTGCTCGATCCGTTGCGGTCGCTGCGGTCGACCAGTGTGATGTCGAACGGCCGCTATTCGGTGATGGTCACCGCGACCGGCTCGGGCTACAGCCGCTGGGGCGATCTCTCCATCACCCGCTGGCAGCCGGATCCAACCGAGGACCGGCTCGGCTCCTACATCTTCCTGCGGGACGCAGGCACCGGCGATTGGTGGTCGGCTACGGCCGAGCCGAAGCGTGCGGCCGAGGAAAAGGCGCAGACCTTGTTCTCCGACGACAAGGCAAGCTTCGTCAAATCGGTGGGCACGTTGCGCTCCGAAGTCGAATGCATTGTCATCTCGGAAGGCAATGGCGAGGGCCGTCGGGTCACGCTCTACAATGACGGGCCGACCGACCGTCACATTGAAGTCACCTCCTTTGCCGAACTGGTGCTCGGCCTGGAGGCGTCGGACAACGCGCATCCGGCTTTCTCGAAGATGTTCGTCGAAACCGAAATCGCATCGAACAATGCGCAGATCTTTGCGACGCGGCGCAAGCGGGAGACCAGCGAGCCCGATATCGCCATGGTGCATTTCGTCACCGATCCGTCCGGATCGGCGCGCGATGCCGAAGCCGAGACCGACC
>NZ_JBFULQ010000404.1:0-5242 GCF_054049815.1 Mesorhizobium sp. P5_C1
GATTGGCGATGTCGAGCAGGTTTATCCCGCCGGTGCATCGTCCGGTCATCTGCAGAACGGTTCCGTTCGGATACGCCGCCTGTTTCTGGGATGTGCCCGAAGGGTATTTGCGCACATTGAGCATGTCACCGAACGGCACATTGGCCACTTGCCAAGCCGCGAATAYGGTCGCATGAGACTGGCCGGCAAAAGCCAGAGTTAGCGAAGCAACGGCGAAAGCTGCCGCAATCCGACGATATATATTCATCATCTCTCCTCCCGGCACCATCTGGAGCCGACACGACCCTTAAGCTGCGGCTCTTGAACCCGACCTGATGGGCGTGTTCATTCGCTATTCAAGATAGTTCCCCATTCAAGATGCTTCCCCATTCAAGATATCGGCAAAGCGAGACGCAATGACCAGCACTTCCGCATTTCCGCACGCCAGCCCGCCAGCGCCCGAGAAACGGCCGGTTTCCGACACGCATCACGGCATCACGCGAACCGACGACTATGCCTGGCTGCGGGCCGACAACTGGCAGGAGATGTTCCGGGATCCGTCATTGCTCGATGCGGGGATCCGCGCCGAGCTCGAGGCCGAGAACGCCTATCAGTCGAAACTGATGGCCGACACGGCCGAGTTGCAGAAGCAGCTTTTCAAGGAAATGAAGGGCCGCATCAAGGAAGACGATTCCTCCGTACCGATGAAGGACGGACCCTATGCCTATGGCTCATCCTTTAAGCTTGGCGGCGAGCAGCCGCGTTATTTCCGCATGCCGCGCGACGGCGGCTCCGAGCAGATCCTGCTTGATGGCGATGCGGAGGCGGCGAGCAAGGCCTATTTCCGTCTTGGCGGCGTCGATCATTCGGCCGACCACCGCAAGCTCTTGTGGGCATTCGACGACAAGGGCTCCGAATTCTACACGCTTCGCGTGCGCGACCTTGACGATGGCAGGGATCTCGCCGATCGGATTCCCGACACGGGCGGTTCAGGCGTCTGGAACGCCGGCGATGACGGCTTCTTCTACACGCGTCTCGATCCCAACCACCGCCCGTCCAAGGTGCTGTTCCATGCGCTGGGGCAAAGCCCCGAAAGCGACCGGCTGATCTATGAGGAAAGCGATCCCGGCTTCTTCATGAATGTCGACGGCACGCGCAACAACGAATGGATCATGATCGGCATCAACGATCACGAGACCTCGGAATACCGCCTGATGCCCGCCAGCGACCCGTTTGCGGAACCGAAGCTGGTTTCACCACGCGAGACCGGCCTTCAATATGATCTGGAAGAAGGCGGCGACATCTTCTTCATCCTGACCAATGCCGATGGCGCCAAGGATTTCAAGATCATGACCGCGCCCGTGAGCGATCCGGTGCGCGCCAACTGGCAGGAACTGGTGCCGCATGAACCTGGCCGGCTGATCCTGTCGGTGATCGGCTTCAAGGACCACATGGTCCGGCTCGAACGCAAGGAAGGCCTGCCGCGCATCGTCGTGCGCGACCGCAGCAGCGGCGAGGAGCATCTTTTGTCCCTCGACGAGGAGGCCTTCTCGCTCGGCCTGTCGGGCTCCTATGAGTACGATACCGAGATCATGCGCTTTTCCTATTCGTCGATGACGACGCCGGCCCAGGTGTTCGATTACAATATGCGCACGCGCGAGCGGGTCCTGCTCAAGACCCAGGAAGTGCCCTCCGGCCATGACCAGGATCACTACGTCACCAGGCGGCTGATGGCGCCAGCCGCCGATGGCGAACTGGTGCCGATCTCGCTTCTCCACCACCGCGACACGCCGCTGGATGGATCCGCACCTTGCCTGCTTTACGGCTACGGCTCCTATGGCATCACGGTGCCGGCCGCATTCAACACCAACTGGTTCTCATTGGTCGACCGCGGCTTTGTCTTTGCCATCGCTCATGTCCGCGGCGGCAAGGACAAGGGCTATGGCTGGTACGATGACGGCAAGCGGGCGCACAAGATGAATACGTTCACGGATTTCATCGCCTGTGCGCGCCACCTCGTTGCCGAGCGCTATACGACGCATGACCGCATCGTCGCGCAAGGAGGCTCGGCCGGCGGCATGCTGATGGGCGCCATCGCCAACATGGCGCCGGAGTGTTTTGGCGGCATCGTCGCCGAGGTGCCCTTCGTCGACGTGCTCACCACGATGCTCGACGCCAGCCTGCCGCTGACGCCGCCGGAATGGCCGGAATGGGGCAACCCGATCGCGTCCGCCGACGACTACCGAACCATCGCCGCCTACTCGCCCTATGACAATGTCGCCGCGCTCGACTATCCGCCGATCCTGGCGCTGGCCGGTCTCACCGATCCGCGCGTCACCTATTGGGAACCGGCCAAATGGGTGGCACGGCTGCGCGAACGCAAGACCGGCGACAATCCCGTGCTGTTCAAGATCAACATGGATTCAGGCCACGCCGGCGCTTCCGGCCGGTTTTCGCGACTGGAGGAGATCGCCTATACTTATTCCTTCGCACTGAAGGTGATGGGCAAGGCGCAGCTTACAGGAGAGAACCGCCAATGATCGATCTGTCAACATTGACAACCTACATCGCGGTTGTGCTCGGCTTTGTCTTCATTCCAGGCCCAGCCRCCCTCCTTACCGTCGCGCGGGCAACGAGCTCTGGAACGAAGGTGGGCATAGCGACCGGTGCCGGGATCGCGGCCGGCGACGTGTTTCACACGGTCATGGCCATGGTCGGCATATCGGCGATCATCGCCACTTCGGCGGCGCTGTTCAGCATCGTAAAGTACATTGGCGCCGCCTATCTCGTTTATCTCGGCATTCGGGCGATCATCGAGAAAATGCCGGCCAACCCGGCTGCCGGCGCACTTGCCATCTCCGCCGGCAAGGCGTTTCGACAGGCTATCCTGACCGAAGTGCTCAACCCCAAGACCGCGCTTTTCTTCCTTGCGTTCCTGCCCCAGTTCGTGCGGCCTGAAAACGGGTCGGTGATGCTTCAGTTGACCACACTAGGGGTCATCTTCGTCATGCTGGGTCTTCTCAGCACGGTCGTCTTTGCAGTGAGCGCCGGTCGGCTTGGCACTTTCCTGCGCCGAAATCCGAGGGTGCTCAAGTGGCAAGGCAAGATTGTCGGCGGCATCTACTGTGCTTTGGGCGTCCGTCTGGCCTTGCAGCAACGCTGAGGCTGCGGACACGACGTTCACTTTTGGGTTCAGCGATCATGACTTTTTGAATTCCGCATCGCTCATTTCCCCTCGCAATTGCGATGGTCGCGCGCTACCCAAGGCACGACTTTCCCGGGCGACGAAGCCCGCACTCGCACAAGGGTCCATTATGCTGCTCGTCGACGTCTATCTCGACAAATCGCCGATCCAGGGCATCGGCGTTTTTGCCAAGCACCACATCCCCAAGGGCACGCTGATCTGGAAGCTCGACCCCCGCTTCGACCGGATCATCGACGTCGAGACCTATGAGGGCGAGACCGGGCCGGTGAAGAACTATCTCGATCGCTATTCCTACCCGGACCGGCGTGATCCGTCCTACATCGTCTTCGAAGCCGACGACGCCCGATACATGAACCATGACGACGAGCCGAATTGCGATGTCTCGTCGCCTGAGGAGACCTACGCCTTGCGCGACATCGCGTCTGGCGAGGAACTGACCTGCAACTACAACCATTTCTTCGAGACGGGCTTCGACTTTCTGGGCGACCGCCACCCGGCGTCCGACAACTGACCACATAGCACCTGACGAGAGTCGCGCGCTGCGCTTCAGCTGTTGTCTTAATGCAAGCCAAACCGCTGAGCAGTTTGGGCGGCGTGTGTCAGTTCGCCGTCTTCTTGCGCGCTGGATAACCGTTGGGATGCGGCGGCACCGCCTTGAGGTAGGCGGCGATCGCCGCACGATCCCCTGCGGTCAGTTCGGCCATGTTCTTCTGCACGTCGACCATCGCGCCGCCGACCGCATCGAAATCGGGCGTGAACCCGGTCTCGAGGTAGTTGGCGATGTCGGCTTCGGACCAGTTGCCGATGCCGCCCTCGCCCGATGTGATGTTCGGCACGATGCCGGTGCCTTCGGCGGCCACGGCGCCCGCCAGCCACTCGTTCTTCTTCGTCCCGCCCGCAAAGTCGCGCGGCGTGTGGCATTCGCCGCAGTGACCCGGCCCTTCGACCAGGTAGCGACCAGCCATCACCGGATCAGGCGTGCCTTCGGGAAGCGAAACGACCGGCTGATCGCCGAGATAAAGCAGTTTCCAAAGGCCGATGCCGCGGCGGATGTTGAACGGGAACGTCAGCGAATTGGCTGGCGCCTTGCCGGCGACGGCCGGCAGCGTTTTCAGGAAGGCATAGAGGTCGGCAATGTCGCCCGGTTTCATGCGTGCGTAGGACGCGTAGGGGAACGCCGGATATAAATGCTCACCCGACGGCGACACCCCCTTCAGCATGGCATTGGCGAGGTCCTCGACCGACCATGCGCCGATGCCGTCCTTGGGGTCCTGCGAAATGTTGGGCGGCACGAAGGTGCCGAATGGCGTCTTGAGCGCAAGACCACCCACCAACTGTAGGCGGGCATCGCCCTTCGACCCCGGCTTTGCATGGCACGAGGTGCAACCGCCGGCATAGAAAATGCGCTTGCCCCTGGCCACGTC
Source organism: Mesorhizobium sp. P5_C1 (assembly GCF_054049815.1). Lineage (NCBI taxonomy): Bacteria > Pseudomonadati > Pseudomonadota > Alphaproteobacteria > Hyphomicrobiales > Phyllobacteriaceae > Mesorhizobium > Mesorhizobium sp. P5_C1. The sequence continues at coordinate 4,609 of NZ_JBFULQ010000404.1, forward strand.
GCCAGGGCCGAGCTTGGCCAGGGTCTCGCTGTCGAGCCTCACCGGCGCCGACAGGACCCACCCGGCAACCGCGCCGACGCCGCCCAGAACGACGAGGGCGCCGACGAGCTTTTTCAGCCAGGGCATGGCCCGCTATCAGCCCTTTTTCACTCGATAGGTCTGGTGGCAGGTGCCGCAGTTGGACGCGATGGTGTCAAATTGCGCCTTCAACGTATCGACGTCTGCGGGAGCGGCAGCGGTCGCTGCCTTGACGTCGGCGATGAATTTGTCGTTGGCCGCCTTGAAGCCGGCCATGTCTTCCCAGATCTTCGGCGCAGCCGTGGTGTCGCCCGTGTCGCTGCCGGCAGGGAACAGCGCGTCGACATCGACCTTCTCGGCATTCGCCTGCAGTGCCTGCAGGGCCGTCAGCACAGCCGCGGCATCAAAAGGCTCCTCGCCCTTTACCACCTTGGAAATGCCGCCGACGATCTTTCCACGCTCCTTCATCAGAGCCTGCCGATCGAGGATCGGGTCGGCAAAGGCCGCCGACGCCGCGAGGGCGAGCATTGAGATGGCGATGACAAGCTTTCTCATTCAATTGGCTCCATGATGAAGGTATTTTGGGGATGAGGGCATTTCGGGACAGGACGTTAAC
>NZ_JBFULQ010000405.1:0-5228 GCF_054049815.1 Mesorhizobium sp. P5_C1
TTGGAATCACGCCCGAGGCGAAGCCCATGAAGATCAGGGTGAAATCGTTTCTTCCGAAGATGACCATGAAAAGTGGGTAGAGAAGAAAGATCGGTGCCGCGAACAACGCCGCCAGCCAGCCTTCGTAAGCCAGTCCAAAATCGCGATAGCGGTAGAGAAAGTAGCCTAGCGGCACCGCAATGCAGATCTCCAGGATGAGTGCAGCGCCGACCAGAGCGAAGGTCAGTTCTGCGCCGTGGAACAATTCGGCGCGCAGATCCCCCACGAAGAGCCCGGCAATGGCATCGCTCGGCCGAGCAATGATCACTGGCGAGACGATATCCAATCGCACCAGTCCTTCGACAATGGCCAGGGCCACCAGCACGCTGGCGATCCCGAACAGGGTCGCGGGATCGAGTGTGCGGGAAATGATCCTTCCGATACCAGAGCGCCGCCGGCGTCCATCCGGGCGGCCGCCGCCAGCGTTTCCCGCGGTGACTGCGGTCACCGACGTCGCGTTGTCCGGTTCTGCGGAATTTTCCTTCACCAAAGACATTGCGGGCTGATCATCCGGTTCAAGCAGGAGACCTCCTAGTGATGGTTGAGCCATTCGAGGCTGGACCCTTCTGACGAGTCGATGGTGATGTCGAGAAGGTAGCAGTAGCCGGCCTCGACCGCTTTCAGCCCGCGCTCAATGGCAGCGCCAAGATCGGCAACATCCGCGACGGTTGGTTCAGATGAGAAGCCGAAATCCCTGGCGATGCCAGGAATATCGATGGGCGGATCGTCTATGCGTTGGCCGATCCACTTGTTCTCCACGGGTCGGTTGCGCTGCTTTGCGACCGATTCCTGTTGCACCTCGTCGGTGTAGTAGCTCCGGTTGTTGGCGACGACGATCAACACCGGGATCTTGTAGTGGGACGCAGTCCAAAGCGCGGTCGGTGAACCCAGGAACTCGCCGTCTCCCATCAGGCCAACTGCCAGTCGGCCCGTGTCTTTCAGGGCCAGCGCCGTCCCGATCGTCATGCCCGGGCCCGAGCCGACACCCCCGCCGCCGTCATAGCCCAGGTAATCGAGCGGTTCGTGGAAGACGTAGGATCCGGCCGGCCAGTTCAGCGGCACGCGCGCCAGGCATAGTTTGCGCTCTCCGCGTGCCGCCGACAGCGCCGTGCCGATATCCTCGAGGCGCGGCGTGCCCTTACTGCGTCGTTGACCGGACCGTTGAGCGGGGCTCGGCACCGGATAGGGCGTTCGCTGCATGCCCAGCCGCTCGAGTGCATCCGAGAGCGGCCTCAACAGGGTGTCCGGATCGACAGCCACGCGCAAGTCGGCGCCGACCAGTCTCTGGTGATCGCCAGACCATCCATTGTGGACGTGGTGGTCGATGGAAACTTGGATCAATTTGGCCCGGTGCTTTCCGTCCACGGCAGCCTGGCGCATGACGTCCGCGGTATCGCCCCAATCCAGGCTGAGGACGACATCGGCTTCGGCCAGAACCTGCCGGTTGACCGGCGTCAGAAACAGGTCGGGCGGCGCGCCGTGAAGCGGATGGTCGGTCGGAAAGCTGGCACCCATCCTGAGGTCGGTGATGACGCGGGCGTCGAGCAATTCGGCGAGACGAACCCTTTGTTCCCAATCTTCCGGCAAACGCGAGGCGCGACCGACCAGCAATACAGGTTTCCGCGCGGCGACGAGCAGACCGGCAATCTCGCTGATCGTCTCATCGGCGGCGCGGGATGGCGCGGGCGTGCGGAACAAGTCGAAATCCGGAAATTCCACGTTGCCGGTCAACGCATCTTCCTGCAGGCGCCGATCCAGCGCGACATAGGACGGCCCGCACGGCGCGGTGCAGGCCGACATGTGGGCGCGCAACATTGCCTCGACGATCGCAGAAGGCGACGTCGGCTGGTCGTCCCATTTGACGAAATTGCGGATCAATGCGCCCTGGTCGCGGCTGGTGTGTAGCCAGTCGATCCAGTTGCGACGAACCGCGGTGTCGACCGCGCCTGTCGCGCCGAGCATTATGATCGGCACACGATCGCACCAGGCATTGAATATCGACATCATGCCGTTCATCAGCCCGACATTGCTGTGCAACACCACGGCCATCGGGCGACCCGCCGCCTTTGCATATCCATGCGCAATAGAGACGACGCTTTCTTCATGAAGCGCCAGCAGCATCGCCGGCGACTCGTTGGCAAGATAGTTGATCAGACTGTCATGCAGGCCGCGAAAGCTCGATCCGGGATTGACGCAGACATACTCAATCCCAAGCCGACGGAGCATCTCGGCGGCCACGTCGCTCCCCCAGACCATCCGGGCGTCTTGAGCGGGAAGCGGAATGTCGGGTGTCATTTGAGGTCCCTGCCGTCCGTCAAGCGAAAGTTTCGACGATGGTTTTGATGTTGGTGTGCTCGAGTAGCCCCTCAATCCCGGCTTCTCGGCCCAGGCCACTGTCGCCAACTCCGCCGAAAGGTGCTTCGGGCGCCGTCACGGTCACACCGTTCACAGCGACGACTCCCGCTTTCAGCCCATCCGACAGAACTGCCGCGCTGCGGTGAGAACGCGTGAATGCATAGGCGGCCAAACCGTAGGGAAGGCTGTTTGCCCTTTTCAAGACTTCGTCCAAATCGTCGAACGCTACGATCGGTGCGACAGGGCCGAACGGTTCCTGCTGCATCACGTCGGCGCCATCGGGGACGCCGGTCAGAACAGTGGGCGAATAGAAAAAACCGCGATTGCCGACGCGGCCGCCGCCGGCGACCACCTGCGCGCCGCGGTCGACGGCATCCTGCACGAAACCTTCCATGGCCTCCAATCTTCGACGGTTCGCCACCGGCCCCATCTGGAACCTGTCTTCCGCGCCGTCGCCGACGGTGATCTTGGCTGCCGCTGCAACGAAACGCTGCGAAAATTGCTCCATGACTTCGGACTGGACGAAGAAACGTGTCGGTGCCGTGCAAACCTGTCCGGCGTTGCGGAAGCGGGCCTTCACGCATTGTTCCACGGCGCGATCCACATCCGCATCGGCCATGACGATCGCCGGCGAGTGGCCGCCAAGTTCCAGCGTCACCTTCTTCAACGCGCGCGCTGCCATCTGCGCCACATGTTTCCCGACCGCGACAGATCCCGTCAGGCTGACCTTTTTGATCACAGGGCTGGAAATGAGATAGTCGGAAATCTCGGCAGGATTGCCGAAGACGATGTTGACAACATCCTTCGGGATCCCGGCTTCAAGGCACAGCCGACCCAGGATGACTGCCGCGCCAGGCGTTTCCTCGGACGGCTTCAAGACGACCGAGCAGCCCGCCGCAACAGCATGCGCGATCTTACGGGCCGCCATCATGCAAGGGAAATTCCAGGGCGAGAATGCTGCGACCGGCCCCACCGGCTCATGCGTGACAAGGATCCTGCTATCTTCGTAGCGGGATGGAACCACTCGCCCATAAATCCGGCGCGCCTCCTCTGACAGCCACTCGATAAGTTCAGCGGTGGCGGCAACCTCGGCCTTTGCCTCCGCAAGCGGCTTGCCCTGTTYGGCTGTGATCGTCGGCGCGAGAAGTGCTGCATTCTCACGGATCAACGTCGCAAAGCGCCGCACGACCTTGGCGCGCTCCTGCGGCAAAACCTTGCGCCACATGACAAATCCGAGTTCCGCAGATTCCAGCGCGCGATCCAGGTCGGCCATCACTGCGACGGGAAGGCGTCCGAGTTCGACTTCTGATGCGGGATTGACAACTGCCAGCGTCTCGCGCCCGCTGCCCTTGGTCCACTCTCCTGCAATCAGGTGCGCGAGCTGATCATGCATGGCTTGTTCCTCAGACCAAACGATCTTTGAGATGGTAGAAAGTGCTGAGCTCATGCGTGGGTCCGATGACATCGGCCTTGCGCACGTAGCTGGCGGTCAGCTGCGAAAAATCATTCACGCCCAGGAGACCCAGCGCGTTGATGATCTCCCGCTCGATGAGTTCCAGGCAGCGCACCAGACCCGCTTCGCCGCCCGCGGCGAGCGCCCAGCCCTGAAGACGACCGATCGCCACAGCACTGGCGCCAAGGGCAACCGCTTTGATGACGTCGGTGCCTCGCAGGAAACCGCCGTCGACAATCAGTTCCGCCCTGCCCTTCACGTGCGGAGCGATTTCGGCCAACGTGTCCAGCGCACCCAGGCAATGGTCCAACTGGCGTCCGCCATGGTTGGAAACATAGAGCGTGTCGACGCCGCGCTCGACCGCCATCTCGGCATCCTCGGCCGAGGCGATCCCCTTCAGTATGAAGGAGCCATCCCAGAAATCCCGAATCCGGGCCATCAGATCCCAGGTGATCGCTGCCTGCAGATGACGGTCCTTCTGGGCCTTCACACTGGGCGGCAACCACCGGTTCATAAGCTGGCGCTCGCGGATTCCGTAGTAGGCGGAATCGACCGTCAGCGCGAGCGAGGTGTAGCCGGCATTCTTCACACGGCCAAGGATCGCCTTCACCCAATCGAAATCGCCGCGCACGTAGAGCTGGAAGATCTTGGGCCCGTCCGTTGCTGCGGCGATCTCTTCGAGCGACGGCTCGGTTATCGAGCTGATAATCGGGATGGTTCCGAAAGCCGCGGCCGCACGTGCCGCACTGGCACCGCCGCCGACAGATATCGCCTGCAGCGAACCGATCGGCGCCAGCAGCACGGGAATCCGGACCTTGTTGCCAACGACCGTCGTCGACACATCGATCTGGGACATGTCGCGCAAGACGCGAGGAATAAAGGCATAGCTGTCGAGTGCGTGCCGGTTGCGTCGCATCGTCATTTCCGATTCCGCGCCGCCGGTCAGATAGTCCCAGACATCCTGGGTTAGATTGCGCCGTGCGAGCGTCACGATTTCCTGATTGCACGTAAATTCGCTCACATTTCCCTCGCTACACCCGGCAGACTTGCGCTTCTCTTGACACTGCGGTCCCTCAGTGAAGGGACGTCGCTTCCACCTCGGCCACTGCGGCGGCGAAGATGCGAATCCCTTCCCACAGGTGCGCCTTCGTGGTGACCAGGGGCGGCATAAGACGAATGGTCGATCCATAGCGGCCACACGCCATGACACGTACGCCGAGCTGCTCGCAGCGCTGGAGGATCGCACCGACCCGTTTGGCGTCGAGGGGCGTGCGGGTCGCCTTGTCGGAAACAAGTTCAATACCGATGAAGAAGCCACGACCGCGCACATCGTCCATGAACCGGCTTTTCGCGGCAATTGCCGTCAACTCCGCCTTCATTT